>NZ_JAMXEX010000006.1 GCF_025370775.1 Ancylothrix sp. D3o
GCTCTCGCTTTCCTCACCGCTTTATTACTCTAACAATTCTCCTTAAGGTTGTCAACCCTTTTGGTAAAAATTTTTTGAGAAATTTTTAAATTGCACTCAAATGCTTAAGAGGTAAGCCTTTGAGGTAGGGTAGCTCTGGTATGAAAAAGGCTAGAGGAGGATTTGGCCAGTGAACGCTACCGCAGTTTTGCCCCCAAACATGGTTTTAGACCCCCTTTTACAAGCGTGGTTACTAGAAGACATTGGTCGTGGCGACCGCACAACCCAAAGTTTATTACTTGCCCACACCCCCCCAGCAAAGGCGGAGTGGGTAGTCAAAGAAGCCGGAGTCATCGCCGGCCTATCAGTTGCAGCCAGAGTCTTCCATCTGTTAAATAGCAAAGTTGAATTCCTGCCAACTGTAGAGGAAAGTCAATGGTGTGAGCCTAAGCAAGTCGTGGCACAGATCACCGGCCCCCTTGATGCCCTACTCATGGGCGAACGTGTCGCCCTCAACCTAACCATGCGTCTGAGTGGCATTGCCACCCTCACTCATAAATATGTCCAACAACTAGTCGGCTTGCCAGTTCAACTTGTCGATACCCGCAAAACCACCCCTGGTCTGAGACTATTAGAAAAATATGCAACCCAAGTCGGAGGAGCCAGAAACCACCGTATGGGCCTAGATGATGCCGTAATGATCAAAGACAACCACATAGCAGCCGCCGGCAGCATTGGCGAAGCCATCAGACGCATCCGCGCTCAAATTCCCTACCCTCTCACAATAGAAGTAGAAACAGAAACCATTACCCAAGTCAGAGAAGCCCTCCAGCATCAACCAAATATCATCATGCTCGACAATATGCCCCTTGACCTGATGCGGGAAGCTGTCCAACTGATTCGCACCGACCAGCCCCACATTAAAATAGAAGCTTCTGGCAACATCACCCTAGATACGCTTCGTCCTGTAGCCGAAACCGGCGTAGACTACATTTCCACTAGCGCCCCCATAACCCGGTCATCATGGTTAGATTTAAGCATGAAGCTTACACCCCCCAGCCCTAACCCCCAATAAAAAAACAAAACCCGAAGTTATTAGCAAGCCTCTAACTTCGGGTTTTTATAACTCTTGTCCGATTTACTTAGAAATAAAATGCACCCAAAAGCTGCCATCTGGAATACAAGTCCGGCGGATCATCCGATAAGAGTAATTCAAATAAGCCCCCTTCAAATCTGTCCGATACCCATCCGGAAACCACTCCCCATAAGGATCATGGACTATAAAACCATCATCGACATAACCCACTAAAACAATAATGTGACCAAAAGACGTAAAATATCCGTGTATCACTGCTGGTTTACCATCAGCCAGCCAGTCTTGCACTTCTTCAATAGTTGCATTATCGGTAAAATCATCCTTGCAACCATAAGCTTTCACAATCCGAGCCAAATCATAAGGATCGTGTCTGCTTAAACCATTTCTTTCAGCATATTGATAAAGCTCATCTTCAAATTGCCCCTGCTTTGACTTGCGTGCTGCCCCCAAAAACTCCAAACACATCGCCAAAGAGGTGACATTACAAGACCCGGTTGGGTTATACCAATTATCAAGCTGCGATTTGTAAGGCACATTTAGCTTAACTGTTTTTGGTTTTGGTTTCGGATAAAGCTGTTGAACTTTGCTAGCAGATTGCTGTGTTATTTTTATATGCTCACCAAAAAGATACCATATTTTAGAATTTTTGAAAGAATCTTTTCTAAAGGTAACTCGGACATGATTACGAACTACCTCATAAGAAACAAGATCAAATTTTTTACCTTGTTCTATCGAGTGCTTTTCTGCATCACTCAATTGAGAGTTGGCAAGGGGTCTAGCCTTTAAAAGCGTAGCTTTAACAATTTCCAAAACTGGAGAAGCAGCCGGAATATCTGTCCGCTTTGCTTCGATCAATTTCGTAGAAGTTTCTGCGCCTAAATATCCAGGTTCTTGACATTGCATTAAAGATTGAAACCGATTCAAAGCTGCTGATGAAATCGGGCCAAATCTACCGTCTGCCGGTGGTTCAAGGAAACCTAAATCAATTAGCCGCACTTGAATCTGACGTGACAGTTCGGCATCGGCAGCGATTGCATTGACATCATACCTAATATTTTTGCCCAAAAAGTCTTGTAATTTCATTTATCCTACCTACCTTGCCAATCAAAGGCGCTTATCATAGTTGCTAAGCTACAGATTGCAGCCATTATATCTTCCCACAGGAAGTACAACAATTGGCTGTCCCCAATACTTAGTGAACTCTCACGATTATGCTGAAGCATTCGCAAGCATCTGGAAAGCGGGTACAGTCCTGTCTTTGACATTCATTATCAATCGCTTGAGATCGGGACGATTTCTTACACCCAGAAACATATTTAGGGTGAGATTCTCCCATCAGTCTACTCACAAATAATAAAAGCGGAGTGAGCAAAAAATGTTCACTCCGCCTTCTTATAACTAAATACTTCTGTCAAAAGTTGCTTTATACAAAGCATTGCTTGCAAGAAGCTTAGAAAGTGAAGGTGGTTCTGATAGTTCCTACAACGTCTGTTTCGTTACTATCGTTATGATCGGGATTGGTAATCACAAACACCCCTGGAGTGATAGAAATATTGTCAGTCACTTGATAGCGATAAAAGGCTTCAAAGTGCATAGAGGTGTCGCTGTCTTCACGAGTGCTCACATCATTGTCGGTGACTTTTGGCGGCATCCCAACCACGAAACCAAGCAAGTTACCTTTTTTGCCTAAGTCAGCCAGACCCAGCGTTACTGCCCAGTTCCAGAGTGTGGCTTCGTTATCAGTGTTCTCATTCATCACTTTACTGTAACCGGCCCACCCAGACAGACTAAAGCGAGAGCTTGCCTTGAGGCTGGCTTGGACACCAAAATGATTCCCAGAAGTTGGGGCGCCGTTAAAGGGGTTGTTAGCGAAGTTACTGCCGGTGCCAGCAGAAACGTTGCGCCCATCACGGTTATAAGAATGAGCATAGGTCACACCTAAAGCAAAGGCATCACTGGGGCGGAAGGTTAGTTGACCTAAAGCCGCATAAGAACCTCTGAAAAAGCCACCACTATTAGGCGGTTCAAAATCTGGGTTGCTGCCGTTGGGGGCTAAATAACCGGCTGTAATCCCAAATGCTTTACTGAAATCATAGTTGATAGTTATCCCCGGACCACCGGACCCTTGCCGATAAATTGGGTTAAACCGGCCAAAGCGCGAGATCGAACCTTGGCTATCGCTGGCAAATAAGGGGTTAAAGGTAAAGGTGTTGCTAAAATATTCACCCTCATTCGCATCAACAAAGATTGTGGCGTTTCCTATCGGGAAACGATAATAGAGCTTATGGATTCGTAGATCGTTATTAGTGTTTGCTTCAAACGCCAAACGATCCATGTTGCTGTTGGGAGCATAATTCAAAGTTACTGCGTTACCCGCTTGCAGACGAGTGAACAACAAATCTTTGCCGGTGAAGCTTGTGTTTAAATTCAACCGTGCCCGGTAATGAAAGTGCGGCGCTACATTCGTTCCGCCTTCGCCGATGATATCGCTGCCGGCAAAAATAACTTCTCCGCGTAGTTTTGTGGTTGTGGAAAATTGGTTTTCTTCAAGTTCGCGGGTGCGAGCTTCCAACGAATCCACACGACCGCGCAAAGTAGCTAATTCAGCCTGAAATTCGTTTAATAAGCGTTCCAGGGTGGCTAAGTCTTCACGGGTAACGAAGTTGTTTCCAGGTTGAATTTGTGCGGTAATGGCTTCTAAGCAAGCGTTGACACCGGCTGCAAATTCGTAACGAGTTAAAGCACGGTTGCCTCGGAACGTCCGGTCGGGATAGCCAACAATACAACCATATCTTTCAACTAAGTTCCGCAGTGCTTCGTAGGCCCAGTCTGTGGGCCGCACGTCTGACAGTTCGTTGACGGATCTCAATTGATCCATCGCCTCGCTTTCGCCTGCGGGGACTTCACCGGCTTCTAAGGAATCAATCGAAGCTTCCACCGGCGTTAAGGTTTCTTCTGCTTCCCCGACCGGCAGTTGGCTTGTCAGATTGTTATTTGTTCCAGCACTTGTCGGCATTTGAGCCGTCATGGCTGCGGGAGCGCTCAGATCGCTCAGCGTCATAATCTCAGCAATAGAGCTATTTAACTGCTGAGTCCCTTCGTTGTTTTGTGGCAAGCTGGCCGTTTGGTCAGCTTTTGAGTTCTCTATTGGTGACGTGCCGGCAGTCATTTCTGCTGCTAGGGCACTGTTAGCCAATACTAATGTAGCGCCCAGTACAGCGGGACTGTATTGTAGGGCAGCCTTGAAAATCTTTAGCATCATCATTTTTTCCTCACACCTCGCTAAGATTCTAAAACTGCTGTGCGGTTTTTGGTTGTCGCTTTTGACGTTACCCACAGAATTTATCAGATTGTATCAATTTTTGCAGCTTGGCGTTTATTTAAAATTAACTATTTATTTTATAAAAAAGCTTGTTTTGTTGTCTACTTCTCTGTTAAGAGAGTTTTTCCTAATTTCCACTGTCAGAAATTTTCATTTTAAATGCTTATACTCTCTTAAAGATTTGATAATTGACAGGTTAAGAACCTCGGTCGGATGATGGCCCCTAGTGTCTTTTGCTGGCCTCAGCCTCCCTAGTCCTATAGCCAAAGGTATTTGCACAACTTTCTCCTCACATCCGCATTTTATTTTTTTATATTAAGTATAGAAAATTGTTTGCTTTGTTGAAGAAAAGCATGGATTCAAGCACTATAGACTGAGAATGTCTTAAACAGGACGCTTGAGGGTTTTCTCACAAAAAATAAAAGATTTTTCTCACATTAACGGGCCGATTCAAAGAATCTGGGACAAAAACTTGCGAGTACGTTCTTCTTTGGGATTTTGGAAAAATTCAGTGGGTGGGCCTTCTTCCACCGGCACCCCACCATCCATCAACACTACTCGATCCGCCACTTCCCTTGCAAACCCGACTTCGTGAGTTACCACTACCATTGTCATCCCTGAATCAGCCAAATTTCGCATTACGTCCAACACTTCTCGCACCATCTCCGGGTCTAATGCCGAGGTTGGCTCATCAAACAACATAATTTTAGGCTGCATTGCCAACGCCCTCGCAATGGCTACCCGTTGTTGTTGTCCTCCCGAAAGTTGGCCCGGATATTTTTTGGCCTGTTCCAAAATTCCTACTCTTTCTAACAATTGCATTGCCACTTCTTCGGCTTTAACTTTTGTCCACCGGCGCACCCAAATCGGTGCCAATGTCACATTTTCCAAAACCGTTAAGTGAGGAAATAAATTAAATTGCTGAAACACCATCCCAACTTCTTGTCGGATAGCATCAATATTCCGTAAGTCGTTGGATAATTCTATTCCATCTACAATAATTCTGCCTTTTTGATATTCTTCCAAGGCATTAAATGTGCGGATAAAAGTAGATTTTCCTGAACCCGATGGCCCCATAATTACGACCACTTCTCCCCGTTTTACAGTCAGACAAACTCCTCGTAAAACGTGGAAATGTCCATACCATTTATGAACGTCCTCAGCTACGATCATTAATTCGTTGTCTAGTTCATTATTGTTGATCATTTTTTCCTCTTACTTTATTTAGTGTTTACCGAGACTAAGTTGATGTTCTAAGCGTTGACTAATTAAAGCCATGCTGTAACAAAAAAACCAATAAAGAATACCGGCAAATAAATAAACTTCTGCATATCTTCCTAAAAATTCTGGCTGGGCCAAAACTGAACGACTCATCCCCATTAATTCTTGTAATCCTACAATTGATAATAATGTCGTATCTTTAAATAAACTAATAAATTGACCGACAATTGCCGGAATGACAGCCCTTAAAGCTTGAGGTAAAACAATCAACCCAATGACATAAAATGGATTCAAACCCAATGCTCTTGCAGCTTCGGCTTGACCACGCGGAATAGATTGTAAACCCCCTCGTACATTTTCTGCCAGATAAGCAGAACTAAATAATGTTAACCCAGCAATGGCTCGCACAATGCGATCTAACCGAATTTCTGGCGGGAATAATAAAGGTAGCATAACCTGCGCCATAAATAAAATCCCAATTAACGGTAATCCCCTGATGACTTCTATATAAAAAATACAGAGACTTCTGACAACCGGCAATTTACTTTGTCTCCCCAAAGCCAGTAATACTCCTATGGGAAAAGACAAAATAATGCTAATAGCTGCCATTAATAAAGTCAATAATAAACCGTTCCATAATTCTGTTCCCACCGGCACTAAACCCAAACCCCCTCCTATCAACCAAAGGCTAACAGGAAAAGCGCTTAACCAAGCCACCGGCATCCATTTTTTGAGGTGCGAAATTTCAATTAAGTTTAGCGCTGTTAATCCACCCAGAAGAATAACTACTACAAAAAGTCGCCATTCTTGGCCGGCGGGAAATCGCCCGATTAAAAATAAACGAAGGTTTTCGGAAATAACCGTCCATTGAGCTTTGCTAGTTAACCACCCTAAAAAAACCGTTAAAGTTTGGTAAATAATTGCTAAGGAAAAAACGGTTAGTAGAGAATTGAGCCAGCTATTAAAGAGATTTTTTTTCGCCCAGGTTAATAAATTGGGGGTTTCGGCAGTTTTTTGCATAATTATTTATTTTGCACGTTAGGTAAGCTTTTTTAAGGAAATTAGGGTTATCTTTCTTTGATTTGAACTGTTTTGTTAAACCAATTCATCAACAGAGAAATGATTAGATTAAAGCTTAAATAAGTTAACATAAGTAATAGGATAACCTCTACAGAACGGCCTGTTTGATTGAGAGTAGTGGAGTAGACAGAGTAAACATCTGGATAGGCGACAGCGATGGCGAGGCTGGAATTTTTAGCCAGGTTTAGATATTCGCTGGTGAGGGGAGGAATAATCACTCTTAAAGCTTGGGGAAAAATCACAAGGCGCATTGCTAAATCTGGTTTTAATCCAAGGGCTTTGGCGGCTTCCCATTGTCCTTTGGGAACTGCTTGGAGGCCGGCCCGTACAATTTCGGCGATGAAAGCTGCGGTGTAAGTTGTTAGTCCAAAAAGTAATGCAGAAAATTCTGAGGATAAATGGAGAGTGGCAATATCTAAACCTTTGTTGCTGAACGACAATATCCCCAATAAGTTAATGGCGGTTTCTGGTGGAGGGAAACTTAGAAAAATGGCAAAGTACCAGAAAAATAGTTGCAGTAATAGGGGAGTATTTCGGATTGCTTCTACATAAAAAATGGCGAGGCGTCGCAGTAACCAATTATCGGAGAGGCGGGAAATTCCAATGGTTACGCCGATAAGGGTTGCTAAAATTATTCCAATCAAAATGACGCGAAGCGAGTTGAGTATTCCTATGAACATGGCGCGAGCATAAGCATCGGTGCGTTCGTAGGATAAAGGTCTTTCTCCGATATCAAAGGCTGCTTGTTGTCCGAGGAAATCAAAGCCAAAGTCTAAGTTTAGCCGTTCTAGGTTGTAGGTGAGGTTATCCCAAAGAACGGCTAATGTAATGAGGACGGCTAGGATCATTAGTGCTTGGCCGGCAATGTGCCAAAATCTTATATCTCGCCATAGGGGGATGGCAGATTTTTGTGTTTTGGTTTTGGTTTTTTTTTGGTTCATTACCGGTTTTTTTTCATTTGGCTTTTTTAGGAGAATTTTGCGACCAGTTGGTCACATTTTTGGCGCTTGAGGGAGTTTTTTTACCGCAGATGTATGGCAGGCAAGATGCCTGCCCCACAGATGAACGCGGATGAATGGGATGGGTTGTTGATTGGTTGTTTGGGGTTTAGAGGAATGGTGGGGAGTACATTAGGCCGCCTTTTGTCCAAGGGGTGTTAATGCCTCTGGGTAAATTTAAGGGGGTTTTGGGGCCGAGGTTTCGTTCGTAGAGTTCGCCGTAGTTGCCGATGTGTTTAATGATCCGCACGGCAAAGTCTTGGGGGAGTCCCATTCCTGGGCCGAGGTTGCCTTCTGCTCCTAAAAATCTTCGCACAACGGGATCTGTGCTGGTGGTTGCTAGTTGGGTGACGTTTTGGGAGGTGATGTCTAGTTCTTCGGCGTTGAAAAGGGCGTAGACTATCCATTTCATGGCATCAAACCACCGCGAGTCGCCGTTGAGAACGCAGGGGGCTAAGGGTTCTTTCGACATTACGACATCTAAAATTACATGATCTTCTGGTTTGGGAAGGATACTACGCCGGCCGGCAAGTTGGGAACGGTCTGTTGTGACTCCCTGACATCTACCTTGTGCGTAGGCGGCGAAGGTGGCGTCTGTTTCTTCAAAAACTAGGGGGGTGTATTTAACTCCGGCTTTTGCCATTTGATCGGCTAGGTTTTTTTCGGTGGTGGTGCCGGTTTGCACACAAATCGATTTTCCTTCTAAGTCTTTGAGTGTTTTTATGCCGCTTTCTTTCGTAACCATGATGCCTTGTCCGTCATAAAAAACGGTGGGCCCGAATTCCATGCCGACTTCTGTATCTCTTCCGAGTGTCCATGTGGTGTTTCGGCTGAGTATATCTACTTCACCGGCCTGCATGGCGCTGAATCGTTCCTTGGGGGTGAGGGTTCTAAATTCTACGGCGTCGGGGTTGTTGAATAAGGCGGCGGCTACGGCGCGACATACATCTACATCGAATCCGCCATATCTGCCTTCTTTGTTGACAAAGCTAAATCCTGGTAAGTCTGCTCCTACGCCACAGATCAGTTTTCCCCGTTGCAATATAGTATCGAGTCGGCTGGTATTTCTAGTGCTACTGCCCGATTGGCTGTTTGATTGTTCAACGTTGCGCCGGTTGACGCAGGCAGTTAGAGGTGTGACTACCAGCAGGCCGGTTAATATCCATAAACTCCATTTCGGCATAGTTGTTTTGAGTTATTTGTTCTGGCTTATGGGAAACACAGGATTAGATTGATAAATTGGTTTGGTTGTGTTTATCTTACAGGTTGATTAGTGGCATGACACCATTCACCGCTCTCTGTAAGGACACGCACACATAATCTATAGACTTTGGGTGCAATGTGGTTACATTCAGAGAATCATACTTTTAATGGCACCAAAATAATGATGAAACCAACCGGCTTATTATTCTTTCTGATATTTTTCGCTTTTCCGGGTGCGGCGCTGGCGGCTGAAACACCGGCCCCTGATGATTTGATTACCCGCATAATTGACCCGATTTTTGCGGAAATTGTCAAGGCGATGAGTGGGATTTTGTTTTTCAGTGTTGGTGGTATCCCTTTTATTGTTCTTTGGCTCATGGGCGGTGCTATCTTTTTTACTGTCCGCATGGGTTTTATCAATTTTCGGGCTTTTAAACACGCAATTTATGTGGTTCGTGGTCATTATGATGACCCAGCAGAACAAGGTGAGGTAACTCATTTTCAGGCTTTGTCGGCGGCTCTTTCAGCAACAATTGGTCTTGGTAATATTGCTGGGGTGGCGATTGCTATTAAGTTGGGTGGCCCTGGTGCGATGTTTTGGATGACGGTGGCCGGTTTGCTGGGGATGTCAAGCAAGTTTGTTGAATGTACTCTGGGTCTCAAATACCGCATTGTTAATGCAAATGGTCAGGTTTCTGGGGGGCCGATGTATTTTTTGTCTCGCGGTTTGGCTGAGATTGGCTACCGGCCTCTGGGCAAGGTTCTGGCTATTTTGTTTGCGGTTTTCTGTATCGGTGGCTCGTTTGGTGGCGGTAATATGTTCCAAGCCAATCAATCCTATGCAGCGGTGGCGGAAGTTTTACCGATTTTTGCCGGTCGTAGTTGGCTTTATGGTTTGGTGGCGGCTTTTTTGGTGGGTTTGGTGATTATTGGAGGCATTCGCCGCATTGGTGCGGTGGCTGAGTTTCTGGTGCCTTCGATGTGCCTAATTTATGTGATTGCTTCGCTTTGGATTTTGCTGTTAAATCTGCCGGCGGTTCCCAACGCTATTGTCACTATTTTTAGGGAGGCTTTTACCCCGACTGCTGTTGAGGGGGGTTTTATTGGGGTTTTGGTTCAAGGTGTACGGCGGGCTTCTTTCTCTAATGAGGCCGGTATTGGTTCGGCTTCTATTGCTCACTCGGCTGCTCGCACCCATGAACCTGTCCGCGAGGGTATTGTGGCTTTGCTGGAACCGTTTATCGATACGGTGGTGATTTGCAATATGACTGCAATTGTTGTGATTCTCACCGGCGTCTATAACAACCCGGCAACGGCCAATCTTGAGGGGGTTTACATGACTTCGGCTGCTTTTTCGACGGTGATTAGTTGGTTTCCGGCGATTTTGGCGCTTTCTGTGTTTTTGTTTGCCTTTTCAACGATGATTTCTTGGAGTTACTACGGCGAGCGGGCTTGGGTTTATCTTTTTGGGGAAAAAACGATGATTGCTTACAAGGTTTTGTTTGTAATCTGTGTTTTTATTGGTTCGGTGGTAAATCTCCGTTCGGTTCTCGATTTTAGCGACATGATGATTTTAACGATGGCTTTTCCAAATATGCTGGGGGGATTTTTGCTTTCTAATAAGGTGGCGGCGGATCTGAAAAATTATATGGATCGCCTCAATTCTGGGGAGATGCCGGTTTATAAGTAGTGGTAGGGGAATTGTCGGCTGTTGATGGCCAAAGTAGGGGCAATCGGTGGCTGTGGTTGCCCGCATTAGTAGGGGCCGTTTGGGGGCGGGCGCTCTGGCACAGCGCTTAGAGTCTATTCTTCACCGGCATGATAGGAACTGCGAACCAAGGGGCCAGACCGAACATGAGCAAATCCCATCTCCCTCGCCATTTCCCCTAGCCTGTCGAATTCTTCAGGTGTCCAATATTTCACCACTGCTGTATGTTCCAATGATGGACGCATATATTGCCCCAAAGTCAGCCGGTCACATCCCACCGCCCGCAAATCTTGCATTGCTTCTACAATCTCTTTTTCGGTTTCTCCGTGTCCCAGCATTAAGCCTGATTTGGTGGGAATGTTGTTGTCGATTTCTTTAACTAGCCGCAAGACTTCCAGGGAACGCTGATATTTTGCACCGCGTCTCACCGGCCCCTGTAATCGCTTCACTGTTTCAACGTTGTGATTATAACAAGCGGGTTTTGCTTTAACTACGCATTCTATCCGTGAGGCTTGCAGTTGGGCCGGTGTTTGCTGTTCGGTTTGTCCTCCCCAAAAATCAGGTGTCAAAACTTCAATTTGGGTTTCAGGATTATTCTGCCGGATCGCGTTCATGGTGGCGACAAACCAACCGGCACCGCCATCAGCTAAATCATCTCTGGCAACAGAAGTTAACACCACATAGCGCAATCCCAATAATTGCACCGATTCTGCAATTTTTGCAGGCTCGTCTGGGTCTAGGGGCATGGGAGCATGACCTTTATCTACTTGACAAAAGGCACAAGAACGAGTACAAGTTGGCCCCATCAGTAAAAACGTAGCGGTTTTATTTGCATAACACTCGCCACGATTCGGACACCGGCCCTCCTCGCAAATAGTATGAATTTGTCGTTGTTTGATGATTTTTTGGACGGTGGACAGTTCACTGGCTTTGCCAATGGGCCGGCGTAACCATTCTGGCATTGCAGCAATTTCGGCTCGGATATTCGTTGGTGCAGTCATGGGATTTTAGATTGGTAATTGGCAATTGGGAGTTAGGAATCGGGAACTGGGA
This sequence comes from Ancylothrix sp. D3o, assembly GCF_025370775.1. NCBI lineage: Bacteria > Bacillati > Cyanobacteriota > Cyanophyceae > Oscillatoriales > Microcoleaceae > Ancylothrix > Ancylothrix sp. D3o. Next base: position 11,661 of record NZ_JAMXEX010000006.1, read on the forward strand.
ATCAGGGAGTGGGGAAGAATGGCGGAAAAAAGTCAAGAGGGTGATACAAATCTTAAGACATTCAGAGCGGATATCGGTCTTGGGAAACAGAAAAGTTTTGGTTGCACTTTTGTTATTGGTGTGTAGGCCGGTTTAAGCTAGGATTATTGGTAATTCTTTATAGGTGGCGGTTTCGCCCCAGCAGGCGATGTCTATGCGACCGTCAAAATTCGTAAAGGTGCGATAGTCGGAAATACGGTGATTGTCCTTTGTTATGTAATCCAAAAAGCGTGTTTCCGTTGGGATTGTGTCGCTGCTGAGGAATTCATCGGCGCGGCAATTGCCAAAATTTAATTGTTAAATCAAATTAAGCGAACGAACCACAAGAGGAGTAAGTCGTGGCAAGTCACAAAATTTTGGTCATTGATGACAGTAAGGTGATTCGGGTGCGGGTACGGGAAATGTTACCCCCTGGTAATTTTGAAGTGTTGGAAGCAAAAGACGGTGAGGAAGGGCTAAAGCTGATCCGTCAGGCTCGCCCTAATTTGATTATGTTAGACTTCCTGCTGCCAAAAGTCAGCGGCTGGGAAGTTTTCCAACAAATTCAAAGCAATGCTGAATTACGTTCTATTCCTTTGGTGTTGATGTCTGGACGCAAAGAGGAAGTTACAGAAAAAATTACTGAACCTTTTAAGCATTTTGCTTTTATTGAAAAGCCTTTTGAGAAAAAGTCGCTGATTGAAGCAATTAAGCTGGCAATGAAAATTGCTCCGAAGGCACCGGCAGCAGCGGCACCGGCAGCGGCGGCACCACCGGCGGCGGCTTCACCGGCTACGGGATCTTCAGATTCAGCGGAAGTTCAAGCTTTGAAAAAGCAAGTCGCTACTATGCAAGCTGAAATTGATGCACTGAAAAAACAAGTTAGTCAGATTTTGGCTTTTATTAAACAAAAAATGAAATAGCTCTTTGTTTAGGATATGCTGGCGATTTCTGTTGCCGGTGGCTGTTTTTAAAATGACAGTTGCCGGCATTTATGTTTAAGATGAGGCTGGCCGGTGGGTAGAGTTTACCCTACAAGGGGCTTGGAGGTGCACACTAATCAAAAGTCACCACTCCCAGGAAGAATTTATGCAAACACAACCGGCAGCAGATTTGAAAATGACCAGCGACATCCAACAGGATGAGATTGAGTTAATTGTTTTGGATATTGACGGCACGATAGCGGGCCACTCAAATCAAATCTCTGAGCCGGTCAAACAAGCCATTGCGGCGGCTCAGGCTCAGGGTGTAAAAGTGGCTATCGCTACCGGCAGAATGTTTTGTTCAGCCTTGCGCTTTCACCAAGAAATTGCATCAGATTTACCCTTGATAGCCTACCAAGGCGCGCTGATTAAAGAGCCGCTAACGCAACAAGTTTTATTTGATTTACGAATTAACCGGCAGATCGCACTAGAGATTTTAGATTTTTTGGAAAAATCCGAATGGCGACCGGCCCTTTCAATCCATTGTTATCTGGATGACCGGCTTTATGTGCGTGAATTAACCCACGCCACTCTAGCTTATGGAGAACGAACAGGAGTAGAACCTTTGCCGGTGGGAGATTTACGCGAGTTTCTAACCAGCGAACCCACCAAAATTTTAGCTCTGTGTGAAGATGCGGCTGTCACCGATAATTTGTTGGGCAGTTTACGTTCACGTTATACCCCTGCGGAACTGTATTTGACAAAATCTGTAGCAACCTTTTTTGAAGTTACCCACCCCGCCGTTAATAAAGGTGCAGCGGTGCGCTATTTGGCTGAAAAAGTGCTGGACATCCCCCTGTCTCGTGTGATGACCGTTGGGGATAATTTTAATGATGTGGAAATGCTGGAAGTTGCCGGCATTGGTGTGGCGATGGGCAATGCACCCGCTGAGGTTCAAGCTATTGCCGGTTGGGTTGCTCCGCCGGTCGAGTTAGATGGAGTGGCGGCAGCCATTCAGAAATTTGTACTTTAGCCCGAAAATCAGAAAGGACACCGACGACTGGCCGTGTTTCGTCTCGGTGTCCTTACTGGTTCGCTCCTCACACACCAGTCACTATAACCGGCACTCATCAAGTTTGTCACCCCCTTTTGTTAAAGTTTTATGACAATTTTCTAACTTTTTGCCTATTTTGCTTAAATTCGTTGTGAACTTGGGTGAAAAAGGGCCAAAAATTTGCTATAATTCGCGGTAACATTTTTTAAGGAATACAGACAGGCTAAGCGTTTTAGCCTCTCAAAGAAGATTCAGAAGCCAGGGGAAAAAAAATTTAGAGATTCTTAGGCAAAAAAATCAGACCACAGCAGGATAAGCGAGCAAGCATTCTATAGTTCTACCGGCGCATCTGTAGCTAAAAAGTCTTTTAAAAGAAATTGAAGTGTGGTTTGGGTGGCGCGAATTAAGCCAAGTCTAGCTTGAGCGAGTTCTGGAGTTTGAGTTCGCACATCGCCCCAAATGCGACAAGCACTGTGGAAGCAATCGAAGGCTTCGCTGAGGCCGGTGGCTAGTTTGAGGGGATTTTGGCAGGTGCCGGTGGCGAGGGAGTCAAGGGTATCTACTAACCGAGAAATTAAGCCGAGTTCTTGGTTTTGGGTAAAGCGCCAGCATTGACAGGAATTGAGCCAGGGAAGATGTGCCGGTGTAATAATTTGGTGGTTTTTTTGATTCAGAATGATTAAACCTTCGCGGTGGGCGGTTTGCAGCAGCGAACAACAGCGAGCGTGTGTGTACTGAATGCTAAATAGGGATGAGGTACTCGCTGAGGGAGAGGGGGAAACAGGGGAATGCAGGGATGTGGAAATCAGATTTTGTAACCAAGTTGCCAAGCTAACCGGGGCAAGATGAAATTGTAACCAGCCAGAAGGGAGAACCTCAAGGGTAAAATCTAGGCAGCCGGCATTGATAAGACTGGATAAATCAGCGGCGAGTTGGCTGGGGAGGGTGTTTTCGGTTTGGCTGCGGGCGAGTTTTAAGGCTATGGGGGATAGGTAAATTATTTCTGTGGTGTTTTTTGCCCTGGTTAGAGGAATGCTGGTAGGTTCGCAACCTAAAGAATTTTTGGGGATGACGGTTTGCAGTTGGGCGAGTAGTTGAGGTTTGAGTGCTGGAATTTCACCGCAGTTAACATTAAAATTGCCCATTGATAGGATTTTAGATTGGAAATTTTGCAATAAAGTTGAAAAGTTGTTTCCCGCAATTGGGATTTTAGCGCTTGGGGTGTAATCATATCGTTTTGGCACACAGCGTCTAAGTATGCGGAAAAGTTTTTTCTACTGGGAAGTATTGTTTGCTACTTTCCTTTCACCGGCCTATAGATCAAGCAGGTGGAACTTAAGAAAGGCCAAGCTAGTTATATTCTTTAGCGATTTTGATAGGCATTTTTATGTATTCATCTTTACATTCTGAGGCGCCGCGCCCGTTTTTAACTTGGCAGTTGATTGTAGACTGGGCCCAAGTTCACTATCGTTGTCGCATTTTTAACAAAGATGAGCGCATTCCTGCTCGACCTGAGTTACTTTATTTGGTACAAAAAGGTGCTGTGCGTTTGGTGGGAACTTCCCAGATCAAAGCGGTAGCTGTGAATAAGTCTCAGTCGCCTCTGGTGCCATTGGTTTCTGATGAGGCTTTTTTGGGGTTTGTGGGGGCCGGTCAGCCGTTTGAAATTGTTGCTCAGTCTCCGTTTTCGCTTCAGGCTTATGCTCATGTTGATGAAACTTCGGTAATTTGGATGTATTGGCATGATTTAGAGAATTGGCCTCATTTTCGCCGTGAGGTTTTGGATGCTTTTCGCTATCAACATCAGCGACAGTTGTTGTGGCTGGCTACTTTGGGTCAACATCGAACCATTGACCGGCTTTTAGGTTTATTAACTTTGTTAGTTGAAGAATATGGCGAACCTTGCGAGTGGATACAAAAAGGTGAAGTTCAACGGGGTTATTGTTTGCCTTGGTCGCTAACTCATTCTCAAATTGCTAGTGCTATTGGTTCGACTCGTGTAACTGTGACTCGATTGATGGGACAATTACGCTCGATGAATTTAATTCGCAGTCAGGGAGATAATTCAAAAGGAGATAATTCAATTTGTTTGCCGGCTTTTGCTGCGCGTCGGGAGTCAAAATGAGTGAAAGTTCTTTGAAAAAGTGGCAGGTTTTAGAGTCTGAGTTGGTTGTAAATCATCAATGGTGTCAAGTTCGCAAAGATTCTGTGGAGTTGTCTAATGGGGTTGTGGTTGATGATTTTTTTGTGAATGTTCGCCCTGAAATTGCTTATGTTTTTGCGCTAACAAAAGATCGGGAGGTTGTGTTTGTTAGGCAATACCGGCACGGCGTTGGTGAGATTCTTTTAGAGTTGCCGGCCGGTGCTTTTAATTCGGAGGTTGAAAGTGCGGAAGTTGGGGCAATGCGTGAGTTTACTGAGGAAACTGGTTATGTCTGTGATTCGCTTTTTCCTCTGGGTACGTTTTATTGTAATCCGGTGAAGGATACGAATAAAATACATTTATTTGTTGGTTTGGATTCTGAGTTTAAAAAAACTCCTGTTTTAGATGTTACTGAGGAAATTGAGGTGGTTTTAGTGCCGGTTTCTGATGTTTTAAATAAGATTAGTTCGGGAAAAATTAATGTGGCCGGTTCGGTGGCGGCGGTTTTTTTAGCGTTGCAGTTTCTTGAAAATCAAAAACTTTAATTGCTTTTACCATCCCCAAGTGCCGAAGCTTCCTTTAAAGGGGCCCACAATATCTTTTGTTATCCAGCCGCCATAGAAACCACCGGGTTGAGGTTCTACTTTTTCGCCATCTACATAACAAGCATCCATCGGGCCGGCGTAAAAGGCAACGTAATCTTTAATAGTGGCAAATGTAGGGGTGGGATTTTCATAATACCAGCCTACTTTTTCTAGGGTTTTATCTCCTACTGTGAGTGTATAGTAGCCGGCGTATCCTTTCCATTCGCAAAAACTTGCGCCGCTGGCTTTGGTTAAATATTGCATTTTAATATCTTCTGGGGGAATGTAATAAACCGGCGGATGGCTTGTTTCTAATACTCTTTTAGCGCTTCGGGTGTCGGTAATGATTTCTCCATTAAAGATAATTTGAATATGTTTTGATGTATCTTCAAGTCGTGGTGGCCGGGGATAATCCCACACTGATTCTTGTCCTGGTGCCGGTTCAATACGTTGTCCTACCATGTTAATATTTTTACCCTCAAACTTTCTTTTTAAATTATAGTAAAAAAGAGACGCAATAAAAAAGCTATCACGCCTCAGCAAACTGCGTCTAATAAAGTTGTTTAAGTGGGAATTAATTCCCCTGGACGCAAGCGCGACCACTTGCCGGTTTCTTGTTTAAAGCTTAAACAGCCGACTACATCCCATTCTTTGCCAAAGTCGCCGATCTGAACAATACGACCATCGTCTGTAACGACGACTTCGGGGAAGGAGTGGTTAACATTAATTGTGGGTTCCACCGGCTCAAAATCAGGCGTGGCGCTCAAGTGAGGCTGTTCGTGCTGTTCTTCTACCATGTGGTATGTAATGCAGCGGTCTACATAATGGCAATTCACACAAATACACATGATGCAAAACCTCGTAACTTTTCAATGATTTTTGCTTTAGTAAATCTGACGGTTCGGGTTAAAGGGGAGATAGCGGAAAATTTTTAGCCCAGATAAGGTTGGTGCTTTGCTTTAACGAAGAGGTGTGATTACAATAATTTAACGCGAATTCTGATATTTTTGGCGCTGATTAGTCGTTGGATTTTTTTGTGATGATATTTCCCCCAGCACCGATTTCTGCTCTTTCTCCTGAAAATTGGCCTTTTAGCTTAGAATTGTTGCCACCGGCTACTTGTTTAGTTGGCGGTGCTGTGCGTGATGCGTTGTTGGGAAGGAAACGGGAATACCTGGATCTTGATTTTGTCACAGCTAATGCGGCAATTGAAACGGCTTCAAAAGTTGCTAATCACTATAAAGCTGGTTTTGTGGTGTTGGATGCTTCTCGACAGATCGCACGGGTAGTGTTTGCTGAGGCAACAGTTGACTTTGCTCAGCAGGAGGGGGAAAGTTTGGAAACTGATTTACACCGGCGCGATTTTACAATTAATGCGATTGCTTACAATCCTTTTTCTGGCGAAATTATTGATTTCTTGGGGGGTTATGCTGATTTGCAGGCGGGTGTGCTTAGAATGATTTCTGCGGGCAATTTAGAGGATGATCCGTTGCGGTTATTGCGCGCCTACCGGCAAGCTTCGCAATTGGGTTTTACCATTGAACCGGCCACAAGAACAGCTATCCGCGAACGAGCTTTGTTACTGGGGAATGTGGCAGCCGAACGAGTGCGAGCAGAATTGGCGTATTTACTGCCAACAGTTGAGGGAACTCAGCAGCTACAAGCTTTATTTACAGATGGTTTGCTGGGGGTTTGGTTGGCGGCGACAGAAAAGGATGTTTCTTTGCTGCCAAAAATTGATGAAGCGGCTATTTTATTAAAGGAGATAGAGCCGAAAATTGAGGCAGAATTGGCTAAAAATATTCGTGAAGGGGTGAAAACGCCTATAATAGCAATTGCTAAGCTGGTTTGTTTGCTGGGTTTTGAGGAGGTTAAGGCAGAAGAACAACTTTTAAATTTAAAGTACAGCCGTGTTGAAATGCAGGCGGCTCTTGCGGTGATCAGAAATTTGCCGGTGGTATTAAAGGAGGAATGTTTGTCTATACGGGAAGAGTATTTTTTGTTTAAAAATTTGGGTTCGGCGTTTCCGGTGTTGGCGGTGGTGGCTGTGGCTTTGGGAGTGCCGGTTTTGAGGGTAGCAAGTTGGTTTGGCCGGTTTATCAACCCTGATGATCGCGTTGCTCATCCAAAATTGCCGGTGAGTGGAAATGATTTAATGAAGGAGCTTTGTTTAAGCCCTAGTCCGCAAGTGGGTGTACTGCTGACAGAAATTAGCATTTCTGTGGCAGAGGGACGCATTTCTAATCGGCAAGAGGCGCTGGAATTTGCGAGTGATTTGTTAAAAAGCCATTGTAAAGAATAATAAAGTTTATAATAGAAAGTTTTTCGGTTTTAGGAAGAGGGGCGAGATGTGAAATTTTGTGCCGGTGGGAGAGATCCTTATCCAGAGAGGAAGGTAATTTTTGGCGAGGGGGATTAGTTTTTTTGAATTTTTATAGTTTTTTTTACAATTGGCTTAGGCGAGGGACGGGATCGAGGTTTGAGAGCGTTTTTTAGAGGAAGGAGCTTGTGCTGAGTTGAGGGTTGTTATTTTTTGACGGTTTCATGTAAAATTAAAACAAGTAAGCGACCATAGCTTCCTGATTAAACTAAAGTCCCCCACATCCAACATAAAAACTTGAACAATTCAAGTAGGTAAACTTGACTGCTCCTGATTTTTTAAGGGAAAAACAAGTATCCAAACAGACCTGCCTTTTATGGCAAAATTAATGCGCTGTCGGCAAAGACTTTCAATGAAAAATTAATTTTCTGATTGCGGAACGCTGATAACGCTTTAATTCTGATATGTCTTTAGGCTGAAAAAATAACTTGGTCGAGATGAGTCTGTAGAAAGATGAAATGGATGCAATGGGTTCTTAGTATGGGTCTAGGATCAGCTACTAAATAAAAAAGCTTTCACCAACAAAGGAGTAAAAGAATGGCAGAGAAAAGCAAACGCGGATTTGCCTCTATGGATGCAGAAAAGCAGCGTCAAATAGCGAGCAAAGGCGGACACGCCGCGCATCAAAAAGGCACCGCACATGAATTTACCCCCGAAGAAGCCAGAGAAGCCGGTCGTAAAGGCGGAGAAGCGGTGAGCAAAAACCGCGAACACATGGCAAGAATCGGCAAAAAAGGTGGTGAAGCGGTCAGTCGAAACCGCGAACATATGTCAGCTATTGGCAGAAAAGGAGGAGAAGCTGTTAGCAAAGACCGGGAACATATGTCAGAAATCGGTAAAAAAGGCGGCCAACAAAGCCATAAAAATACAAATAATAGCAAAACCGCTACTACCGAAGAACAAAAAAGCACAACAGAAGGCGAGTAAACTGGGTAATCTGCACCCAGACTTGGGTGCAGAGCGAAATCTGTTGTGTTTCACTAAAAAAGATTTCGTTGTTTTTAGTTTGCTCGGTAGGCGCGTGCAATAAGATTCCAGCACTCTTTACCGGGTAGTGATCGCTGCTGTAGGTGAGTATTTATCTCTCCTGCGGCGGCGATCCCTGATTTTAAAGCAACTTCGATTTGCCCACCGGCACACCAGTCACCGCAACAAACCACCGGCACCGGCTTTGCTGAAATTAGGCAATTTTGGGGAATGGGCCGGCGGACAAAAGCATAGCGCCAGCGCTGAATTTGCACCCATTCGGGAGCATTTAACCAACTTATTAAAGATTTACCTGCTAAGTTTAATAAATGTGTAGCAGCCGGCTGTAAGTCTGCTTCATCAAGATATTTTTCGGCATATTCAGCGCTGCTATGAAAGACAAAAAGAGGCTTTTCCGATAGCTGGCGTTTGCTACTATCCCAACCGGCCCAAGCTAAATCATAATTTTCTGGAAAACTCACACTGCGCCATGCGGTTGCTCGTTGGTTTAAATCTATGTTGCGGGTTGGCGGGTAGCCGGCCATGACACTTAAACAGGGGTCATATTCTGCGTAGCATAAACTCTCAAAAAAGTCAAGACTAAAAAAAGATTTATTTGGCTCAATTAAGGGAACGGCTTGGGGTGCGGGAATGGCGAGCACGACGGCTTTTGCTTGTAGGGTTTGGCTGGTAGGTTCTGGGGTGCCGGCAATTTCTAGGCTTAGCTGCCAAGTTTCCTCAGCGGTTGGTGTCATGGCAACCAAACGCTGGCTTTTGAAAATCTCTAAGCCACTGGCCAAAAATTTGCCGATGGCATTCATGCCGGTGGGTGCAGCATAATAGATTGTCCAGTCGTTAGACGTGGTTGGGGAAAGTGAAGCGGTGGTGGGATCGCAGAGATAAGTTGTGTTTGTCCAGGGTTCGATGATACGGTGTTCGGATAGTTCGTGAATTAAACCTTGCAACAAATCGCCTTTGGGTTCGAGGTAGCGGGCACCGTGATCTGCTATAGTGTCCCCGATGCGCCTGGTGGCAAGTCGTCCGCCCACACCACGAGATTTTTCAATAACTGCTACAGAATAGCCGCAATGCCGCAACAATGAAGCGGAAACTAAACCGCTGATGCCGGCGCCGATGACTGCTACATCTAAAATTTCTGTCATGGATTGTTAAATTAGTTTCTTGACGTTTTAACCTTAAATAAACTTAACCGCTTAGCACCGTTCTCTACAATCTCAGGGCGAGAAGATTGATCGCTTTATAGGAGAGTTGAGATTCCAAGTTTGTAACATTGTTTCGTTGCAGCCTTCGATTGTAGGGCTGGGTGGGGCGTGCCGGTTTATCCGCAAAATTTTACTTCCTAAGCAATAAAACCTCAGAATCGAAACACAATAGTAGAATAGGTGAGAACGGGTTGCGGTGAACAAAACACCGCCTGTCCGTGCCTAATGTCGCAGGAGGAAGCTGACTTTGGACGAGCTACGCTCAGCGTTGGAATTAGCAAGCGATGAAGAATTACAGCAGTTAACTGATATTCTGTTTTGTCGCCGGTTCAATCCTTTAGATTATGTGCAAACGCCCGAACCGATTGATATCAAAAGTAGAGATCGCTGTTCCTGGTTAGATGCGATTGAGCAAAGATTTCGCTATTTGGCTGCGGATGGCATCACGGTTTTACGGGGTAGCACTTCGCAAGTAAGTTACAGGCAAGTTTTGATTAAAGTTTGCCGTTATTTGAAAATTCCTTTCTCAACTAAGCTATCAACAACTGATTTAGAAGCTGAGGTGTTTTTGTTTTTGATCGGGCAAGCTTGGCAAAAGTTGCCGGTTGCTGAACAACAAGCCTTGACTTTAAGAGTGCAAAAAGCTTTGGTGAAATCAAATTTTTCTGAGCCTTTACCGCTTTCTGTGCAGAAAAATCCTTTTGGTTTGTTTGTTAAGGGCGGTAGTGCTTTGGCTGTTTCTTCGGTGGTGCAGCCATTTTTGTTGCAGCAATTTGCTCGTCAATTTGCGATTCAATTTGCTCAATATCAAATCGCTAAAGAAACGCTGGCTTTAGGCGGTTCTGTGGCGGCGGCGGGAATGGAAAATTATGTGGCTTTGCAGGCTGCTAAACAAGGGATGACGGTTGCTGCTGCTCGTTATGGGGCTGTTCGGACGATGTTATCTTTTGTGGGGCCGGTGCTTTGGACTTGGTTTTTAGCTGATTTGGGTTGGCGGGCTATTGCTACTAATTATGCTCGGATTATTCCGACGGTTTTTGCTTTGGCTCAAATTCGTCTCACTCGTGGGGAGTGTTGGGAATGGGCTTGATGATTTTAAATTCTAGGTTTTAGATTTGAAGGAATGAATAAAACGTTTAATTTGTCAAGTCTAAAATCTCCTTGGAACTGCGCCCAAATCGGTCTATCTCTATGGCCTTTTAGTCCGCTTTTGGGTGCGGTTTTTGTTGTTTTGGCTGTGTTGAAAAGTTGGCGACAAAATTTTAAAGAGATTTGTCGGATTCCTGTTTATCGAGGGTTTGCTATTCTGGCCGGTTGGTTAATTTTTATTTGTTTCTTTGCAGATAACCAGACGCTATCTTTTCTGGGTTTTTTTAATTTTTTTCCATTTTTTCTTGTATTTGCAGGCTTGAGTTTGTTGATCAGAACAACAAAACAATTGCGGCGTATTGCTTGGATTTTGGTGATCGGTTCTGTGCCGGTTGTTTTGATTGGTTTGGGGCAGCTATTTTTAGGTTTGAAAGGGCCGATAATTTTTTTATGGGCTGTAATTAATTGGGTTTTGGCGGCTGGAGGTAATCCTGTAGGTCGGATGTCTTCTGTGTTTGACTATGCGAATGTTTTGGCTAATTATTTGGTGATTACATTTGTTTTTTCCCTGGGCCTGTGGTTAGAAAATTCTCCAGCTTTAAAAGGTATATTTAACCGAAATTTTAATTTCAAGGATGAGCATGGTAAGCAGAAAGTTGGGAAAGTTGCCTTTCTAACAAGTGCGGTTTTGTTAAATGCAATTGGATTAATTTTAACAAATTCTCGTAATGCTTGGGGTTTGGCAGGAATTGCGGTGTGTGTGTTTGCTTTTTATGCCGGTTGGCGATGGTTGGTGGCGGCGGTTTTTGGGGGAGTCGGGGCTGTTTTTGTCTCGGCTTTTGGCCCTGATCCTTTTCGCCAAGGTTTGCGGTTAATTGTGCCTAAATATGTTTGGGCAAGGTTAACGGATGAGTTGTTTGTAAGACCGGCACCAACTTTAAGAGTTACGCAGTGGAATTTTGCCTGGAAGGGTGCCCTATCGCGGCCTTTTACTGGTTGGGGTTTAAATAATTTTCCGGGGCATTATTATCAAGAATTTGCGGCTGCATATCAAGGCCAAGCTTTGGAATGGCCGCAACATCCCCACAATTTATTTTTGATGTTGAGTTATGAAACCGGCTTGCCAGGAATGTTATTATTTTGTGGTTTAATAGGTTGGATTTTGGCTCAGGGAGTTGTGTTATTTATGGGTCGCTATTCTTTTAAGTTGGCGGCTGATAAATTGATATTTTTTACTTATTTAGTGGCGTTTTTTGCTACTACAATTTTTCATTTGGTTGATGTGACGTTATTTGATTTGCGGGTTAATCTTTTGGGGTGGTTTTTGTTGGCGGGTATTTTTGGGGTGGTGGAGTCTAAAGGTGGTAGTGGGGATGATAGCACTTTAGCCTGACTATGAAGCTTCTCTAGTGCAAAGCAAAGCGAAGCTCGTTAAAATAGTCACACAACAAACCACACTAAGCACGGTAAGCTTCAGTGACACAAAATAGAGGCACCGCAAAAACCCAATACCAAAAACTGCTCGAACACAGCCAGCAAAACAGCTACTACAGCCTGCTAGGGTTGCATCCGTCCGCCTCCTCCATCGAGATCCGGCGAGCCTATTGGGAACTCAGCAAACGCTACCATCCAGACACAACCGAGCTACCAGCCGAAACCGCCAAAGAAAATTTCCAAAAAATCAACGAAGCCTACGCCACCCTAAGCAACCCAGAGCGGCGGATGGTTTACGATGAAAAAATCCGCTATTCTCGCATAGCCGTTTCTGCGCCTTCGCAGCTACACCAACCACAAAACAAACACTACCAATCAAACTCTGCTTACCTAGACCCCACCGACCGGCCCCTGTCTGCCGGTGAAATCTTCGCCTTATTTCTATTGTGCCTAACCTTTATCGGCTGCTTATTCCTAGCCATCATTGTTGGGCTCACACGAGGGGACACTCTCCCAGCCTCAGCCAGCCTCAACCCACCGGCCCAAATCATTTTTCAAAATCCGCAGAAAAGTCAATTGCATAGCACATTTCTTTAAAAAAGTCAACCATAAAAAGCAAAACTTTAACTAATTTTTGTAAACCATGCCAAACTCCATGACCACCCCACCCGCAGAAACGCCGTTATACAACCACCCCTTACCCGAAATCGAAAAATGGCTGAGTAACCTAGGCTGCCAACAAGACCGCACAGAACTGCATTGCTGGCGAGTTGAACGTCCTTTGTGGCAAGCTGAAATCATACTCGACATCGACCAGTTAACCGTCCGCTACATCAAGGCCGGTGCTGATGGTTCAGACATCGTGCGAGCCTTCAAATATTCCCTCAGCCGTAGAGACGTAGAACAAGCCGTTTTTTCTGGGCCGTAGGGAGTTCGGGCAGACGGGCCGAGTGACAGTACCGGCCCCCCAGTGGCGCAGGAGTCCCGCCTGCGATGTGGCGCATCTGTAAGAGATGCAATTGCCGGCCCCCACCCATCGCCAATTAAACCTTACCAAACCGGCGTTGACGCTGCTGGTAATCTCTTAAGGCAACGTGGAAAGCCTGCCGGTCAAAATCTGGCCACATTGTCTCTGTAATATAAATTTCCGCATAAGCGACCTGCCACAACAAAAAATTACTAATCCGCATTTCTCCAGACGTGCGAATCAGTAAATCTGGGTCACAAATGCCCGCCGTATATAAATGCTTTTCAAACAACCCCTCATCAATTTGATCTGGCTGTAACTTCCCATCCTGTACCATCGCAGCAATTGACCGGCACGCCTGTAAAATTTCTTGCCGACCTCCATAATTTGTTGCAACGCTAAACTGAATGCCGCTATTATTTTGCGTAGCCTCCACCGAGCGGTCAATCTCAGCCCTTAACGTTTTTGGCAGCGAGTCCAAATTGCCGACAAACTTAATTTTGACATCCTCCTCCATCATTTCCCGTAACTCTTGACGCAAGACCCGCTCAAACAAAGTCATCAAAAAATCGACCTCTTCCAAAGGCCGGCCCCAATTTTCCGTAGAAAAAGCATAAGCCGTCAGCGCTTCAATACCCCAATCCCGACAACAGCGCAACAAATCTTTAAGCGCATCCACCCCGCGCCGGTGGCCCACAATCCGGGGCAACCCTTGACGCTTGGCCCACCGGCCATTACCATCCATAATAACGGCAACGTGCTTAGGTAGCCGTTCCCGGTCAAGGTCAGCAGGTAAATCTTTTAAAATACTGGGCTTTGTAGTCATTTTTTATCACCAGAAGCCGACGATGGAAGACGCAGTAAACGCGAAACAAGTGCCAGAAGCCGGGAACCTAAACGTCCCAACAAGCGTAAATTAGGGGCCACAGCCTCGCGGTCAACAGATTGAGAAAAGCGAGCCTCCAGCAGTTCCTTAAGTTTACTGCTCGTCAGAGGCCGGTTTAAACCACCTCTTTCCGCAAGGGAAATTGAGCCGGTTTCTTCAGATACAACCACACAAATACAATTTTCGACTTTTTCCGTAATTCCCATCGCCGCACGGTGGCGAGTTCCCAACTGGCGCGACGCAGTGCGATCAGACAAAGGCAGAATTACCCCCGCCGCCAAAATCCGCGAGCCGCGAATCAAAACCGCTCCATCATGTAATAAAGTTGAAGTTTGAAAAATAGTTTGCAACAATTCCTTAGAAACTTCCGCATTTAATCGTACACCGGGCACCGAAAAATCGCGCTCATCAATCGGCAAACCGGTTTCCAAAATCAATAAAGCGCCGGTGCGGTTTTGGGACAACTCCTTGATCGCATCGACAATCTCATCAACCACTGTATCCGCCTTGGGTACAGCAGTGCGGGCCGGTTGAAAAAGCGCCCCTAACTCCCCGCGTCCCAACTGTTCCAAAAACCGGCGAAACTCTGACTGCAAAATCACAGCCATCGCCACCGCCGAACCAACCACCAACTTTTCGAGGACAAAACTTAAAAGCCGCAACTCCAAAGAACTAGATATCGCCGTAGCCAACATCAAAAAAATCAATCCCCGAACCATCCACAGCGTCCGCCTCTCGCCAATAATCACCAGCACCATATAAGTCAAAGCCAAAACTAGCCCAATATCAATAGGGCTTTTTAGCCACTGCGTCCAAATATCTATAAACTGACGCACTGCGATTTGAGTCCAGTTAAGGTCGTAATTGGGACTCAATTTCATTTGTCATTTGTCCCTAGTCCATTGTCATTTGGTGTCATGTCATTTGTCCATAGTCATTTATTGTCATGTCATTAGTCATTTGTCATTGCAAAAAAAATGGCATTTATACAAAGGACTAATGACAAAGGACTAACGACAGATTAAACGTGCGGGTGCAGCAAGCGGCCAGGCAAACGATCATGGCGCAACAAATCTACATAATTTTCGCGTTGCAAAATAATGTTTGCTTCGCCATTCTTCACCACCACCCCAGCCGGTCGGGGTAAACGATTGTAATTTGATGCCATGCTGTAGTTATAAGCACCGGTCGCCATTACCACTAAAATATCCCCAGGCTGAGAATTCGGCAATTTTGCACTCTTAATCAAAATATCGCCAGACTCGCAGTGTTTGCCAGCCACCGTCACCGTTTCGGTAAGCGGATCTTTCATCCGATTTGCCACCACAGCCCGGTACACTGACTGATAAGTGATAGGACGGGGATTATCAGACATTCCACCATCAACGGCTAAATAAGTGCGAATTTCTGGGATAACTTTTTGAGAGCCTATGGTGTAAGCCGTCACGCAAGCAGAGCCAATCAAAGACCGGCCAGGCTCACTCAACAATCGGGGCAAAGGGACATCCTGAGCCTTACAAGCTTCTGTCATCGCCTCACAGATGACTTTTACCCAAGCATCAATACTTGGTGGATCATCAGACTCGGTGTAGCGAATACCCAAACCACCACCGACGTTTAACTGTTCCACCGGCAACCCATAAGATAACGCCAGTTTATACCAACCTACCAAAACACCGGCCAAATCGCGGTGAGGTTCGAGTTCAAAAATTTGTGAGCCGATGTGGGCGTGTAAACCGACACAATCAACGTTAGACTGCTGACGGAGATAATCAAAAACCTGCTCAACTTGATCAGGATCAAAACCAAACTTGCTGTCGAGGTGGCCGGTGCGGATATATTCGTGAGTGTGACACTCGATCCCCGGCGTGAAGCGTAACATGATGCGAACCGGCTGAGGTTTTGCCTTAGAAATAGCCGCAACAGTAGACATTTCCAGCCAATTATCAACCATGATGGTGCAGCCGTTATCGACAGCAAAGCGCAACTCTTCCAAAGATTTATTATTCCCGTGAAAATAAAGCTTATCACCAGGCACACCGGCTTGTAGTGCGGTATAGAGTTCGCCACCAGACACTACATCAATGCCTAAACCTTCAGAGCCGGCAATGGCACAAACGGCTAAACAACTCCATGCTTTTGAAGCATACAACACGAGAGAGTCGCCGGCCCAATAACGCCTAAAGGCTTCTCGATATTGACGAGCAGCAGCGCGTACCGAGTCTTCATCTAAGATATAAAGTGGAGAACCAAAACGCGCCACCAGATCCGCCACATCACAACCTCCGATTTCGAGGTGTTCTTTGTGGTTCACCTTAGCCGTGAGGGGTAAGAGATATTGATTAGGAGAGCGTTCTGCCCCGTCATTCGTTGCAGGTAAATACTGACACCCAGAATTTTGAGGGTTGGCAATGGTTGTGGATGACATGGTTAAGAGATAATTTTTATTCGGTAAAGTGATGCTCAAAAAGCATCTTATTCTTTAGTGTACAATTGGCTGCTATTTCCTTGATAGAACTAAAACCCCTCACCGCAGAAAATTTGCCGGCTATTTTGGAGTTGGATCGCCTGTGTTTTGGCGGTTTATGGACATCCGAAGGCTACAAGCGAGAGTTAGATAGTGACTGTAGCGACTTACTAGGTTTATTTTTATCGTCTGTTGAAGGTGTGCGCCCTTGCCCGCCCCCCCGTCTGATCGGCATTGGTTGTCTGTGGGCAATTTTGGAAGAAGCACATATTACGATTTTGGCTATTGACCCAGAGTATCGCAATTGTGGGTTAGGGCAAGCGATGCTGGTGGGTTTGATGACATCTGCGTTGGGGCGGAAGTTGGAGAGGGCGACGCTGGAGGTTAGGGTTTCTAATGTAGCGGCGATTTCTTTGTATGAGAAATATGGGTTTAAAAAAGCGGGGTGTCGCAAGGGATATTATCAGGATACGGGTGAGGATGGGTTGATTTTATGGCGGGGTGGGTTGCATCATCGGGAGTTTCCAGAAATTTTGCGGGGATGGCAAGAAGAAGTTAATGAAAGGTTGGGTAAAAATGGCTGGTTTTTGGAGTTTTAAATATTAGGGAAAACTCGGCTTTTTCTCCGAAATTCGGTTTTATAAGAGAGATAAACAAAGAAAGCCTATTTCTAAAAAACTTGTTTACTTTAGGTGAAGAAAAAGCTATAATTATTCCAGCAATAAAGCGAAAACTTTGGAATAAATATAATTACTTACTTATGCCGGCCAACTACACCGAAATTGAAAAACGCCTTTGGGAAGCAGCCGACGAACTGCGGGCCAACTCTAAACTAAAACCTTCTGAATATTCTGTGCCGGTGTTGGGCTTGATTTTTCTGCTTTATGCTGATTATAAATTTACTTTGGTAGAGCAAGAATTGGCGGGAAAAAGTAGCCGTCGGCGCAGTGTTGGTAAAGAAGATTATCAGGCGAAAGGGGCTTTATTTTTACCCGAATCTGCCCGTTTTGATTCTTTGCTGAATCTTCCTGAAGCTGAGGATATTGGCGGGGCAATTAATGCGGCAATGAAAGTTATTTCCGACGAAAATGAGGAATTGGCCGGTGCTTTACCGCGAGATTACAACCGGCTAGAAAAACCGATTTTGCGGGAATTGCTGAAAATCTTAAACCGAATTCCTAGGGATAAAATTACAGAAGATGCTTTTGGAGAAATTTATCAGTATTTTCTGGGAAATTTTGCTCAGAAAGAAGGGCAAAAAGGCGGGGAGTTTTTTACTCCAATTTCGCTGGTAAAGCTGATTGTGGAGGTGATAGAGCCGAATAACGGGCGAATTTTAGATCCGGCTTGTGGGGCCGGTGGAATGCTGGTACAGAGTGCTATTCGGGTTAGAAATAAGTTAGGATTTGACCCGAATCAATTAATTAGTGTTTACGGGCAGGAAAAGGTAGATGGAACTGTAAAACTCTGTCAGATGAATTTGGCAGTGCACGGAGTTTCTGGTTTACGAAATATCCGCGAAGGTAATACTTATTATCAAGATATCCACGACAGCATCGGTAAGTTTGATTTTGTGATGGCGAATCCGCCGTTTAATGTTAATGGGGTGGATAGAGATAAGATTAAGGGCGATCCTCATTATCCTTTTGGCGCGCCGACTACTGATAATGCAAATTATCTCTGGATTCAGCTATTTTATACGGTTTTGAATGAAAACGGACGGGCGGGGTTTGTGATGGCAAACTCGGCGTCGGATGCGCGGGGTTCGGAGTTGGAAATTCGCCGCCAGTTGATAGAAACGGGGGCGGTGGATGTAATGATTGCTATCGGTTCTAATTTCTTTTATACGGTGACTTTGCCTTGTACTTTGTGGTTTTTGGATAGGGGGAAAAGGAAAAGACATTCCAGCGGAACGTCTCTACGAGATGGCGAGGATAAGGTATTGTTTATTGATGCGCGGCATATTTACCGGCAGGTGGATAGAGCACATCGGGAATTTAGCGATGCACAGGTAGAATTTATTGCAAATATTGTGCGGTTGTACCGAGGGGAAAACGCAGAATTGACGGTTGGTGGTTCGGAAATGCTGACTCAGGCTTTCCCAGATAAGGTTTATAGGGATGTGGCGGGGTTGTGTAAAATAGCTACATTGGCTGAGATTGAGGCGCAGGGTTGGAGTCTCAATCCTGGGCGTTATGTGGGGGTGGCGGAACGTCAGGAGGCGGAGGATTTTGATTTTGCTGAATCTTTGGAAGAGTTGAATGAGGAGTTGGAAATTTTGAATGCTGAGGCGCGGGGGTTGGAGGAAACAATTGCTGAGAATGTGGCGCAAATTTTGAATCTTTGAGGTATGATTACAATTAATTTAAATATTTTTGGAGACCCTTAGACAATGAATATAACCTTAACAACCGAACAAGAAAGATATGTTAAATCGCAACTAGAAGGGGGGAAATATAACAGTATTGAGCAGTTAATTAGTGAAGCATTGCAATTGCTAGAGGCGCAAAATCGCGCCTCCGAACAGAAGCGTTTAGAAGAACTAAGGCTAAAAATTGCTAGTGGTACTGAGCAAATCGCGAGAGGACAAGTGACTGATGGTGAGGTAGTTTTTGCCCGCTTGCAGGAGAAAATTAGCTCTTATTCTGAGTCGCAAAATACAGGAGAAAATATCTATGTTTGCTTATAAAAAATATGTGACGATTGAAGATCCCTCAAAGGTAGTTTTATCTGATTTACCTTTTAAGGTTGGACAACGAGTTGAGGTAATTATTTTGGTTGAAAATGACCAAAAAGCAGCTTTAACAGAGAATTTACGAGAGTTATTGAAGGAGACGCAAGCTTTACACGCAAATAATCCCATGACTGAAGAGGAGATAGCCGCAGAAATTGAGGCTTATCGAAAGGGACTATGAGAATAGTTATTGATACTAATGTTTTAGTTTCTGCTGCGGTGATTGGGAGAAACCCAGAAGCAGTTATTTTGTTTGTTGTAGAAAGTCCTGATTGTGAATGGGTGGTCTCAGCAGAAATTCTCAAAGAATATAAGGAGGTTTTAAGTCGTAGTCGGTTAAGGTTAACGGAATCGCAACAACAGAGATGGTTTAACATTCTCGATAGTGCTACAATTATGATAGAAGTAAATGTTGAAATTGATTTTCCCAGAGATCGCAAAGATGCCAAATTTATCGCTTGTGCTATTGCTGGAGAAGTTGATTTTTTAATTACAGGCGATCACGATTTTACGGAAGCTGAAAATTTGACAAGTACAACTATTATTTCTGTGTCTCTTTTTAAGAAGTTGGTGGACAATTTAAGAGAATAAAACTAACTAAAAAAGAGCCGGCTTTTAGAGAAAATGCTAGAGGGAAGGGATTTTAATTTTGCGGAACGGTTGGAGGAGTTGGAAATTTTGAATGTTGAGGCGAGGGAATTAGAAGAAAGGATTGCTGAGAATGTGGCGCAATTATTGAATCTTTGATGCGTTTGTACAATTAAATTAATAAATTTAGGAGTGTTTAAGAGGATGGATATCACGTTTAAATCCGAAGAAGAACAGTTGATTCAAGAAAAGCTCAAAAGTGGTAAGTATGCAACGGCTTATGAAGTAATTGTTGAGGCGTTACGGCTACTTGAAGAACGAGATAAGCAGTATGAAAAATGGGTGGAAGAAACCAGGGAAAAAGTAGCAGTTGGTATTGCACAGCTTGATAGGGGAGAAGGTATTGATGGGGAAGTTGTGATTTCCAGATTGCGGGAAAAACTGAAAAAAGCCGGTGAGAATCAAGGATGAGTTTTTATATTATTTCTCCAGAAGCGAGTCAGGATTTAGATGAGATTTCTGATTATTTCTTGAGTCGGAGTCTAAAGGCTGGCGAACGGTTTGTGAGTGGGTTTGAGCAGAAATGCAAAAATTTGGTAAAATTTCCCAATATCGGGCGTTCCTATGCTGACATTGAGCCGTCGTTACGGGGTGTTCCTCTTGAGGGTTACATTATTCTTTATCGGGTGATTGGGGATGGAGTAGAAATTGTGCGGGTAGTAAGTGGATATCGGGACTTAGAATCGCTGTTTTCTGACTCGGATGAGGAATAAAACAGAGGTGATATGATGAATTCACTTAGCGTTTTTAAAGCAAATGTCAGAGGCGGAGGATTTTGATTTTGCTGAACGGTTGGAGGAGTTGAATGAGGAATTGGAGATTTTAAATGCGGAGGCGAGGGAATTAGAAGAAACAATTGCTGAGAATGTGATGATGTTATTGGAGGGTGAATAAGGAATGAGTAAAACTAAACAATTACAAATCGCAATTCCCAAGGAAGAAATAGCCCAATTTTGCCGGCGTCACTATATCCGCAAATTGTCATTATTTGGTTCGGTGTTAAGGGATGATTTTACAGCGGAGAGCGATATTGATTTTTTAGTGGAGTTTGAGGCGGGTAAAACTCCGGGTTATTTTAAGATAGTGAGTATGGAAATGGAACTTTCCGAGCTACTAGAGGGGAGAAAGATTGATTTAAGGACTCCTAATGAGTTAAGTGTTTATTTTCGAGATAGAGTAATGGCAGAGGCGGTGGTGCAGTATGACAGCAATTGATGATTTAACTCGATTGCACCATATGCAGGATGCAGCAAGGGAGGCTCTTGGTTTTATGTCTGGAAAGACTAGAGAAAATTTATCTAGCGATAGGATGTTGGTGTTGGCAGTTGTTAAAGATTTAGAAATTATTGGTGAAGCGGCGGGGAGAATTTCCGCCGAATGTAGGGCGAGACATCCTGGGATTCCTTGGGCGGTTATGGTTGGGATGCGAAATCGGTTAACTCATGCTTATTTTTCAATCGATTTAGATATTGTTTGGGATACGGTGACTAATAATTTAGCGCCACTGGTTGAGCAATTGGAAAGGGTAATTCAGAAGGAAAGTTAATTAGGTATGATGCGAGGGTTGGAAGAACAGATTGCTGAGAATGTGATGATGTTGTTGGAGGGAAAAAACTGTGAATAAAAATCTCAAGCCTGGCTGGAGTTATAAAAAGCTTGATGAGCTAGGATTCGTGGGGAGAGGAAAATCTAAACACCGCCCTAGGAATGACCCATCTTTATATGGTGGTAAATATCCTTTTATCCAGACAGGCGAAGTTAAATCGGCTGATTTATATATTTCTAAATATAGCCAAACTTACAATAATAAAGGCTTGGCTCAAAGTAAGCTATGGGAACCTGGAACGCTTCTTATTACGATAGCTGCTAATATTGCCGATACTGCTATTTTAAAAATTACAGCTTGTTTCCCTGACAGTATTGTGGGTTTTGTTGCTGACCCTGACAAAGCAGATGTGCATTTTATTAAATACTATATCGATACAATCAAACTGCATATGCAGAATATTTCTAGGGGTACGACACAGGATAATCTTAGCATTGAAAAAATACAAAGTTTTGATTTTTTAATTCCCCCTCTCCCAACCCAGCGTAAAATTGCTGCGATTCTCTCAGCTTATGATGACCTAATTGAGAATAACACGCGGCGGATTGAGATATTAGAAGAGATGGCGCGATCACTCTACCGCGAGTGGTTCGTCAAATTCCGCTTCCCTGGACACGAACAGGTGCGAATGGTAGATTCAGAATTGGGGCCGGTGCCTGAAGGTTGGGAGGTGAAAAAGCTCGCAGCATTAGTAGAGACACAGTATGGATATACTGAATCCGCTAGTAAAAATAAAGTTGGGCCTAAGTATGTCCGAGGGATGGATATTAACAAAACATCCTATATTCAGTGGGATTCAGTACCTTATTGTCCTATCAATGATACTGACTATGCTAAGTATCGGTTAAAAGCTGGCGACGTGTTGGTAATTCGTATGGCTGATCCAGGAAAAGTAGGGATTGTAGAAAACCAAATAGATGCTGTTTTTGCTTCTTATCTGATTCGACTCAAAATCACATCGTCTAAACTATCGCCTTATTTACTTTTCTATTTTCTCTTATCAGAATGTTACCAGAATTATGTAACAGGAGCCTGTACAGGAACAACGAGAAAGAGTGCAAGTGCAGGTGTGCTTACGGATATTAACCTAGTTATTCCTATTGATGATATACGTCAAAAATTTGAGGAACAGATTTCTGTAATTAGGAGAATGCTTAATAAGCTTTTAGAAAAAAACGCCAACCTCCGCAAAACCCGCGACTTACTCTTACCCAGACTGATATCAGGCGAAATCGACGTAGAAAACCTCGACATCAAAACCGGAGAAATAGCCGCATGACTTCACCCCACCCCGACTCAGAAACAGCATTAGAACTGCAAACCATCAGCCTATTTGAAAAACTCGGCTACACCACAGCCAACTGCTACAACGAATGGGTTAACGGCCCCAGCAAATTAGGCCGAGAAACCAGAAAAGATGTAATCCTAATTTCCAGACTACAACCGGCCCTAGAAAAACTCAACCCCCACCTCCCCAAATCAGCAATAAACCTCGCCATCGAACAACTGATCAGCGACAGAAGCGCCCTCAGCCTCGCTAATGCCAACCGCGAAATTTATGATCTCCTCAAAGACAGAATAACAGTCACCTATCGCAACGATGCCGGCGAAGAAATCACTGAAAAAGTCACCGTCATCGACTGGAAAAACCCCAGCAACAATGACTTTTTCCTCGCCTCCCAATTTAAGATCAGCGGCGAAATGAACCCCCGCCGCCCTGATTTAATTGCCTTTGTAAACGGCATTCCCCTAGTTTTTATTGAACTCAAAGCCTCCAGAGAACGAGTCGAAATCGCCTATCAAAATAACTTCTGCGACTACATACAAGAAATCCCTCAACTTTTCTGGTACAACAGCCTCGTTATCCTCTCCAACGGTAGCATCAGCAAAATAGGCAGTATCACCTCCACTTGGGAATATTTCTCAGAGTGGAAACAAATTAACAACCAAGGAGAAACCGGCATTATTTCCCTGGAAACAATCATTCTAGGTACTTGCGAAAAAACCAAACTTTTAGATATCATCGAAAACTTTATTTTATTTAGCGAAGAACAAGGCGGCTTAATCAAACTAATTGCCAAAAATCATCAATATTTCGGCGTAAATAGCGCCATAGAAGCTGTCGAAAACCTCCAACAAAACCAAGGAAAACTAGGGGTATTCTGGCACACCCAAGGCAGCGGCAAAAGCTTTTCAATGCAGTTCTTTTCGCAAAAAGTCCACCGCACAATCCCCGGTAACTGGACATTTCTGATTATCACCGACCGCGACGATTTAGACACCCAAATTTATAAAAACTTTGCCAAAACCGGCGCCGTCACCGAACCCGAAAAAAATGTCAGGGCAAACAGTGGCGAACACCTCAAACAACTCTTGACAGAAGACCACCGTTATGTATTCACATTAATTCAAAAATTCCGTAATTTAAAAGGCGAAAAATACCCTGAACTTTCCGATAGAAATGATGTAATTGTGATAGCAGATGAGGCCCACCGTTCACAATATGATATCTTTGCCGCTAACATGAGAATTGCATTACCAAATGCCGGTTTTATTGGCTTCACCGGCACACCTTTATTAGCAGGAGAAGAAGCCACCAGACGAGAATTTGGCGATTATATCAGCATCTACAACTTCCGCCAATCCATCGAAGACGGCGCAACCGTTCCCCTTTTCTACGAAAACCGCATCCCGCAACTAGAACTTACCAACAGTTTCCTAAACGAAGAAATTGCAGAAATTATCGAATCCGCTGATTTAGATGAAGCCCAACAAAATAAATTAGAAAGGGAATTTTCCCGCGAATATCACCTCATAGCGCGAGAGGAACGCTTAGAAGAAATTGCCAAAGATATTGTCAGCCACTTTTTAGGAAGAGGTTATCAGGGAAAAGCAATGGTTGTTTCTATCGACCGCTTCACCGCTGTTAAA
The DNA here is from genome assembly GCF_025370775.1 of Ancylothrix sp. D3o. Classification (NCBI taxonomy): domain Bacteria; kingdom Bacillati; phylum Cyanobacteriota; class Cyanophyceae; order Oscillatoriales; family Microcoleaceae; genus Ancylothrix; species Ancylothrix sp. D3o. Next base: position 35,714 of record NZ_JAMXEX010000006.1, read on the forward strand.
ATGTATGACAAAGTACAGCATTACTGGCAACAACATCTCAGCGAATTAAAACAGCAATTAACCACCGCAAATCAAACAGAAAAACTAAGCCCAAAAATTAAATATATGGAAGAAACCGACATGGCGGTAGTGATTTCTTCTTCTCAAAATGAAGTAGAAGCATTTAAGAAAAAAAATTTAGATATCAAACCTCACCGGCAACGCCTCGCCAAAGAAAAACCGGGAATAGATGTAAAATTTAAAGATGCTAATCACCCGCTGCGAATTGTCTTTGTCTGCGCGATGTGGATGACAGGATTTGATGCCCCTAGTTGTTCCACTATTTACCTAGATAAACCGATGCGAAACCACACCCTGATGCAAACAATCGCTAGGGCAAATCGCGTGTTTAAAAACAAAATAAACGGCTTAATTATAGATTATATTGGCGTATTCCGAGACTTACAAAAAGCCCTAGCAATTTATGGTTCAGCATCCGGTGGTGGTATTACTGAAGGCGACACGCCGGTGCAATCAAAAGCTGCCTTAGTCGAACAATTAAGAGAGAAAATCACCGAAACCCTACAATTTTGTAGCGAACGTGGCATCAATTTTGACGACATCCAAACCGCCAATCAAGCCTTTACCCGTACCCACTTATGGGATAAGGCGGTTGAGGCTATTTTGGTATCTGAGGAATCAAAGCAACGTTATTTAGAATTAACTCAAACTGTTAGCAAACTCAATAAAGGCATTCTTCCTGATCCGGCTGCCGGTGAGTTTAATCAAATTTTATTGAATTTTGCCGAAATTACCAGGCGAATCAAAAAACTCAATCCAGCGGTGGATATTTCCGAAGCAAAAGCAGCAATTGAGGAAATTTTGGATCAGTCGATTGGGGCTTTAGAGTATGTTATTCCTGAATCTAACCAAATTATTGATATCAGTAAGATGGATTTTGAAGCCCTCAAAGCCAAGTTTAAAACAGGCTACAAACGTACAGAAATTGAGAAGCTAAAAGGTGTAATTAACAAGAAGTTAACGCAAATGGTACGCCTTAATAAAGGCCGGTTGGATTATCTGGATAAATTCGAGCAAATGATAAATCAATATAATGCCGATTCTTGTAACGTCGAGGGATTTTTTGCAGATTTGGTAGAGTTTGCCAAAGAAATTAACCTTGAAGATAAACGGGCGCTATCAGAGAATTTAGAAGAGGAAGAATTGGCAACTTTTGATTTGCTTACTCAAGCAGATATTGTTTTAAGTGAGAAAAAAAAGCAGGAAGTTAAGAAGGTAGCCAAAGAATTATTAGACACCCTCAAACGAGAAAAATTAGTGCTAGATTGGCGTCGTCGGCAACAATCAAAGGCAGCAGTTAAAGTAACAATAGAGGATATTTTAGACCGGCTACCAGAAAGCTATTCCGCCGAAGAGTACCAGCGTAAATGTGAAGAAGTCTATCAGCACATTTATGAGTCTTATTCAGGCGCGGGGCAGAGTATTTATAATATAGTGGCTTAAACTAGAGTGCCGGTGATTGACGCTTTTTTAGAAAAAGGGAAATTTTATCGAAAAATGCTCATAAAATTAGCTTGCCATCTCAACAAAATAAAGTAAATGGAACCTCTACCCCCTACCTGGGAAGATATTCAGCCTGATATAATATATCAAACAACTAATGGACTGCAAGTATCTTTTAGTCAAGCCCAAATCCAACTGGCAGCCAAATATGACCAAAATAACAAACATTTAAAAGCCATTGAAAAAGGAATTGTATCGCCACGCGGTAGTATTGGTCTTGTTCCTTCTGAAGTAGAAAGCTACGACCTAAAATCAAAAGTGCTAGGAAAAGGAGGCGACCGTCGATTTCATGCCAAACTAACAGATGGAGTCTTACACTTTCCCGGTTTTACCAGCGAACATTAATCAGCAAAACCCATGAGACAGCTACAACTTAAAAATCACCCAATTTGGCAGGGATTAACAGAAGTATTGAAAAATTTAGATGCCAATTATCTACTAACAGAGCATCTGGAATTATGCAATTATAAAATTTGTGGTTACTGGGATGAGCAAGACGAATATTATGAAGAAATAACCCTACCCCGTTCCTTATCTGGGGAGTTAATCAGTAATTCCATCGGTGTCACCGGCCCGAAACGCTGGATTAAATTCAAATTTAGCCTAAAACATAATAGCCAAAATCTAGGCGAACTAACCCTTATCCATGATGAAAATATGGAATTAATAGATGAAAATTGGCAAATAAATATAAAAACGTTGAACCCCAAACCCCCGGAGGGAGTTTCGTTCGTTGTGTAGACACCCATTTTAATCGGCGCTTCTCTGACAACCCCAAGTCTCCCAACCCGATCCCCAAACAGCGTAAAACCCGATCCCCTATCTGTCTCCAGCATGACAGCCACACAAAATCCCTGTGCTAAAATCAGCCTACGGGCACGCAGCAGGTGATAGGAAACGCCATGTTTGAACGCTTTACAGAAAAAGCCATAAAAGTGATCATGCTGGCCCAGGAAGAAGCAAGACGCCTGGGACACAATTTTGTCGGCACAGAACAAATCCTCCTCGGTTTAATCGGAGAAGGAACAGGAGTCGCCGCAAAGGTACTAAAATCAATGGGCGTCAACCTCAAAGACGCCCGGATTGAAGTAGAAAAAATCATAGGTCGGGGTTCGGGTTTCGTTGCGGTTGAAATTCCTTTCACCCCAAGAGCAAAACGAGTTCTGGAACTCTCCCTCGAGGAAGCTCGCCAACTCGGACACAATTATATCGGAACAGAACACCTGCTCTTAGGTCTTATCCGCGAAGGAGAAGGCGTAGCAGCAAGAGTGTTAGAAAATCTCGGTGTAGACCTCTCAAAAGTCCGCACCCAAGTTATTAGAATGTTGGGCGAAACCGCAGAAGCCACCATTGGCGCACCGGCAGGACGCACCAAAACTCCCACCCTGGATGAGTTTGGCTCCAACCTAACCCAAATGGCCGCCGAAGGCAAACTAGACCCCGTAGTAGGACGCAGCAAAGAAATTGAACGAGTAATTCAAATTCTAGGCCGGCGTACCAAAAACAACCCCGTCTTGATCGGGGAACCCGGAGTCGGTAAAACCGCCATCGCCGAAGGTTTAGCCCAGCGCATCGCTAACAACGATGTCCCAGATATTCTCGAAGATAAGCGCGTTGTTACCCTCGATATTGGCTTACTCGTAGCCGGTACAAAATATCGCGGTGAATTTGAAGAACGCCTGAAAAAAATCATGGATGAAATCCGCAGCGCCGGCAATGTCATCCTAGTAATAGACGAAGTACATACCCTCATTGGGGCCGGTGCCGCCGAAGGTGCCATCGACGCCGCCAACATCCTCAAACCGGCCCTCGCACGCGGAGAACTCCAGTGCATCGGCGCCACCACCCTCGATGAATACCGCAAACACATCGAACGTGACGCAGCACTCGAACGCCGTTTCCAGCCGGTCATGGTCGGCGAACCCTCGGTTCCCGAAACCATCGAAATCTTGTTTGGCCTGCGGGAACGCTACGAACAACACCACAAACTGAAAATTTCCGACGCCGCCCTCGAAGCAGCCGCGAAACTTTCCGACCGCTACATCAGCGACCGCTTCCTCCCCGATAAAGCCATTGACCTTATCGATGAAGCCGGTTCTCGCGTTCGCTTGCTGACTTCCCAACTGCCCCCCGCAGCCAAGGAACTCGACAAAGAACTGCGCCAAGTCCTCAAAGAAAAAGATGATGCCGTTCGGGCTCAAGACTTCGACCGGGCCGGTGAATTGCGCGACCGGGAAATGGAAATCAAAGCAGAGATCCGTACCATCGCCCAAACCAAAAAAACCGAAACCCGCACAGGAGATGAAGTCTCCCCCGTTGTCACCGAAGAAGACATCGCCCATATTGTAGCAAGCTGGACAGGCGTGCCGGTGAATAAACTCACCGAGTCCGAGTCCGAAAAACTGCTGCACATGGAAGACACCCTGCATGATCGCCTGATTGGTCAGGAAGAAGCCGTCAAAGCCGTTTCTCGCGCCATCCGTCGCGCCAGAGTCGGCCTGAAAAACCCCAACCGGCCAATAGCAAGCTTTATCTTCTCTGGGCCCACCGGCGTCGGCAAAACCGAATTAACAAAAGCCTTAGCCGCTTATTTCTTCGGTTCCGAAGAAGCCATGATTCGGTTAGATATGTCCGAATACATGGAACGCCACACGGTGTCCAAGCTGATTGGTTCACCTCCTGGTTATGTCGGTTATAACGAAGGCGGTCAATTAACCGAAGCAGTCCGCCGCCGGCCCTACACCGTTGTGCTCTTTGATGAAATCGAAAAAGCACACCCGGATGTCTTCAATATGCTTTTGCAAATCCTTGAAGATGGCCGGTTAACTGATGCCAAAGGTCGCACAGTAGACTTCAAAAACACCCTACTGATTATGACCTCGAACACCGGTTCAAACGTCATTGAAAAAGGCGGTAGCAGCTTCGGATTTGAGTTTGCAGATAACCAAGCAGAAGCGCAATACAACCGCATCCGTTCCTTGGTAAACGAAGAACTCAAACGAGTCTTCAAACCAGAGTTCCTCAACCGTCTTGATGAAATAATCGTCTTCCGTCAATTGAACAAAGAAGAGGTCAAACAAATCGCAGAAATTATGCTGCGAGATGTCTTTAAACGCTTGACAGAAAAAGAAATTTCTCTGCAAGTAACCGACCGATTCAAAGAACGTTTAATTGAAGAAGGCTATAACCCCAGCTACGGTGCTCGTCCCCTGCGCCGCGCCATTATGCGTTTGCTAGAGGATGTTTTAGCCGAGGAAATACTTTCTGGTAAAGTCAAAGAAGGCGATACTGCGATTGTTGATGTTAATGAAGAAGGGCAAGTTAAAGTTTTGCCCGGAGATAAACAACGCGAGTTATTACCTCAAGCTGCCGAAAGTTAGTTGATTTGTAGTTAGAAGAAAGGCCGGTGGAGATGTTTGATTCTCTGCCGGTTTTTTTATTTTGAACCGCAGATGTTAGGCGTAGCCGCGCGTAGCGCTAGGCAGATGTACGCGGATAAATAGGATGGTTTATGGATTGGAAATTTGGGATTATGTCGCTAAATATATCTGCGTTTATCTGCTATAGGATGCGGTTAATATAAATCATGCAACAATAGACAAAGGACAAAATTAGGACAAGACAATGACTGTAGATGATAAAAATTTAGCACCGGCCCCTTTTTTCGTAAGAGTTTGGCAAAAGCAAAAAGAGAATATTCAAATTTTAGTAGTGGCGCTTTTATTGGCGTTTTTAATTCGTACTTTTGTGGCAGAACCGCGTTTTATTCCTTCTGAGTCGATGGTGCCAACTTTGTTAGTGGGGGATAGGTTAGTAGTTGAAAAAGTATCTTATCATTTCCGCCCACCGGCACCAGGCGAAATTGTTGTGTTTGCTCCGCCGATGGCTTTGCAACAAGAAGGGTATAGGAAGGAACAAGTATTTATTAAACGGATTATAGGGCGGGCCGGTCAAACAATAGAAGTTAAGCAGGGGAAAGTTTACCGGGATGGAAAAGCTTTAACGGAAGATTACATCGCCCAACCGCCTAATTATGAGATGTCACCGGCCACTGTTCCGTCTGGATCTTTGTTTGTGATGGGAGATAACCGTAACTATAGCAATGACTCGCATATCTGGGGATTTTTGCCAGAGGAAAATATTGTGGGGCGGGCGGTGTTTCGGTTTTGGCCGCTTGAGCGTTTTGGGCCGGTGCGCTTTTAGGGGTTTCCACACTGGAAAATTTTAGCCAAAAGTTGGTACTGCATTAAAATAGGTTTAGGTAAGACAGGCGATTGGCGACTTTTTACTTAGTTGTTGAGTATAAGGTAATCGGGGCAATGGGATTTTTTGATTCGGAAATCGTTCAGCAAGAAGCTAAACAGTTATTTGAGGACTATCAAGCCCTAATTAAGTTAGGCGGTAGTTATGGTAAGTTTGACCGCGAAGGCAAAAAGCTTTTCATTGACCAAATGGAGGCGATGATGGATCGCTATCGCATTTTTATGAAACGCTTTGAACTTTCAGAAGATTTTATGGCACAAATGACAGTGGAGCAATTGAAGACTCAGCTAGGTCAGTTTGGCATGACTCCTCAACAAATGTTTGAGCAAATGAATTTTACCCTCGAAAGAATGAAGGCAGAGTTAGAGAAGCAAGCGTGACGAACAAAAATTTAGAAACCGGGTATCTGATTATAAACTTTTGAATGAAATCAAAAAGCTCTTAGAAACCCGGTTTCTCAGCCACAAAAACCCGGTTTTTTAGCCATCCAAAATCCTCCTTATTGGGGAGGCTCAAAATCAGAAGCGGGACGGAAATACTCCACCGGCGTGCCTTGCAATGCCTGAACCATAAAATCACGCCAAACCGGCGCCACAAAACCCCCACCCGTTGCCCCCGCCGCCAGCGGCGTATAATCATCATTGCCTATCCACAACGCCACAGATAACTGGGGTACATAACCCACAAACCAGATATCGCGTTCCGCAGAAGTCGTACCTGTTTTACCGGCAGCCGGCCTGCCAATCGCCGCCGAAGTAGCCGTCCCTTGGTTAATAACCCCCTGTAAAGCACTATTCAGAGAAGCCGAAGCCCAAGGATCAAGCACCAAACGCGGTTTCGGCGTATTATCTAGCAAAACCTGCCCCGTACTGTCTGTTACCTGCACAATAAACGTAGGTTCCGAATGCCAGCCATTATTAGCAAACGTCGCAAAAGCACCCGCCATTTCCATCGGCGTTAAATCAACCGCACCCAACGGCAAAGAAATCACCGGCTGCATTGGACTCTTAATCCCCAAAGTGCGGCAAATTTCAATCACCTTATTTAAACCAATTTCCTGCCCCAACTTAACAGCAGGAATATTTAAAGACACAGCCAAAGCTTGCCGAATTGACACAGCCCCAGAAAACCCACCACCATAGTTTCTTGGAGAATAACCGAAATCTCCATCAGGATAAGTCACCGGCGTATCCATCACAATTGAATCCGGGCCATATTTCCCTGAAGCAAACGCCGCATAATAAACAAACGGTTTAAAAGCAGACCCCGGTTGCCGCTGCGCTTGTACAGCCCGGTTATATTGACTTTTCTCAAAATCAACCCCACCCACCATAGCCTTAACATAATGGGTACGAGGGTCAACGGCCACTAAAGCCATTTGGTCATTACCAATTTGATATTTCAGGCGTTCGTAGGCTTCCTTAACGGTTCTTTCAGCCAAGCGCTGCATTTTTGTATCAATGGTAGTTTGAATACGCATCCCACCTTTGAGCACCGCATCCCGTCCGAAACGTTTGCTCAATTCCTGTACGACTGCATTGGTGACATAAGGAATCTTACTACCCGGAAACGACGTAATTTTACCGATTTTCAGAGGTTGTTTTTTGGCAGCATCAGCCTCTTCTGGCGTAATCCACTTAAGCTCTTTCATCCGGTTAAGGACAATCGCCTGCCGCTGTTTAGCAGTTTTATAATCAACAAACGGACTAAACTCTTCTGGCGCTTGCACCAAACCGGCCATCATTGCCGATTCTGCTAAATTTAACTGCGAAGCTGACTTATTAAAATAACTCCGAGACGCCGTTTCCACTCCATACAAGTTATGTCCCCAGTAAACTTGGTTGAGATATAACTCTAAAATTTGCTCTTTGCCAAAAATTTGCTCTAAACGAATGGCCATAACCGCCTCAGCAGCTTTTCGGCTAACTTTTTGGGCGGGAGACAAAAACAAGTTTTTGACTAACTGCATCGTCAGCGTAGAACCACCCTCAACGGTTCGGCCACTTTCCATATTCGCCACCATAGCCCGCAAAACGCCGCCGGGGTTAATACCGTGATGGCTGTAAAAATGGCTGTCTTCAATAGCTAAAATGGCTCGCTTGAGGTCAGGAGAAATTTTATTAAGGGGGACGACTTCTCGATTTGCCTCATCGTGGATACTCGTGAGGAGTGCGCCGTTGATGTCATATATGTGGGTAGTTTCTGTGGGCACATAGTTACGCAATACACGCACATCCGGTAAGTTGCGGAAACTGATCGCCAAGCCCACCAGCCCACCGGCCACCACCGAACTTGCCAACATGGTAATGCCTAAAAGTGTGCCGGCTGTTACCTTGCTGACTCCTTGGACAAACCCAAAGATCGGGGCTGTGTTTTTAACTCGTTCTTGTCTAATTGTGTTTGTTGACACGGCTTTTATCACATCCTCAACGAAAAAAAAGGCTTAATGGCTTCGCCAACTATTACGATACGAAACAAGGGTCTGCGGGTGGATTCCTTAAAAATTTTAGTTTGAGTGTGGCATCACCGCCACCCAAAAAACGGCTAATCCGCTGACTTTTAGTATTTTCACCACCCCCGCTCTTAGCCATCAGGACAGAACAAAAGTCTACTTGATAGCAGTCTCAGAGCAATAGGAGAGTTTTTTGAGATCATATAGATATTTCTCCAATTTTTGCATATAGTAATCTGGCTGTGAAATTTTTTACCGTTTAGGGAGCGCTCCCCCAGGGTTTTATAGCAGTCTGTGTAATCAAATTATGGTTTCTCAAACTATGGTTTTAACAACAATGTCCGAGCAATCGGTAGATTTTTCTTGGCTGCGTCGGGGTGTCAGTGAAATTTTCCCCGACCGGCCCGACTCTAGCGATTCTGACGAAAATCTCATCCAAAGGTTACTGAAATCTGACCGGCCTCTGCGGGTGAAACTTGGAATTGACCCGACGGGTAGTGAGATCCATTTAGGTCACAGTATCCCGGTGCGGAAGTTGCGAGCGTTTCAAGATGCCGGTCATACTGCCGTGCTAATCATAGGTGATTTTACCGCTCGCATTGGTGATCCGACAGGAAAATCTGAAGTCCGCCGCCAATTGACGGTCGAACAAGTTGCACAAAATGCGGCGACTTATATTGAGCAAGTTAAGCCTATTTTAGATTTTGATACTCCGGGCCGGTTGGAAATTCGCTATAACTCGGAATGGTTATCAAATTTAGATTTATCTAAAATTTTAGAGTTATTGGGGACGATGACGGTAAGCCAAATGCTTGCCAAGGAAGGCTTTTCGGAACGTTACCAAAAAGAAAATCCGATTTTTTTACATGAATTTCTTTATCCGTTGATGCAGGGTTACGATTCGGTGGCGGTACAGGCGGATGTGGAACTTGGGGGAACTGACCAAAAGTTTAACATTGCGGTGGGACGAGATTTGCAGCGTCATTTTGGCTTAAAACCTCAGTTTGGCTTGCTGATGCCGATTTTAATAGGGACTGATGGTGAACAAAAAATGTCTAAGTCTTTAAATAATTATGTGGGTTTGCAAGAAAACCCGCTGAGTATGTATTCCAAGCTGGAAAAAACGCCGGATAAGTTGGTGGAGCAGTATTTTGAACTATTGACAAATTTGCTTCTTGATGCTATGCCAGAAAATCCTCGTGACCGGCAGAAACTTTTGGCGTTGGATGTGGTGAGTCAATATCACGGGAAGGAAGCGGCAGAACAAGCCCAGCAAGCGGCGCTGACTCTCATTCAAGGGGATGCGAAACAAGCGGATGCGGTGCCAGAATTTTCTTTAGGGCCGGTGGAGTTTCCAGCAAAATTATTTTATGTTTTAAATGTCAGTGGTTTATGTCCTAGCAGTAGTGATGCTCGCCGGCAAATTCAAGGCGGTGCGGTTCGTCTGGATGGTGAGAAAGTGGAGGATGTTAATTTAACTTTTGAGAGTGCGGGTGATTTGCAAGGAAAAGTGTTACAAGTTGGTAAGAAAAAGTTTGTGCGTTTAGTTTGATTGATGTGGATGGCCCTTAATCGCAATCGCCAAAGATATCGCGGGCAAGATGCCCGCGCCACTGGGGGGTAGATTCATCTGTGGAGCAGGGATACTGCCTGCTTTTATAGGATTCGATTAAATAATAATGAAAAAGACACCTAAAAAATATGCTATCTCCTGCTGACCGTATTATTGTTCCTCTTGATGTGCCTTCTGAGGCTGATGCTTTGGCTTTGGTTGATGCTTTGCCTGATGTGTCTTTTTGGAAGGTTGGGTTGGAGTTATTTGTTAGTTGTGGCCCTAGTATTTTATCTCAGTTAAAAGACCGGCAAAAGCAGGTTTTTTTGGATTTGAAGTTTCACGATATCCCGAATACGGTGGCGGGTGCTTGTCGGGCTGCGGGCCGGTATGGGGTAGACTTGCTAACGATTCACGCTACGGCGGGTAGGAAGGCTCTGGAGGCTGCTCAAATGGCGGTTGTTGAGGGGGCTACGTTGGCGGGGATGCAGCCGCCTAGGTTGATTGCTATTACGCTTTTGACGAGTCTGAGTTCGCGGGATTTGGCTTTTGATTTGAAGGTGCCGGTGGAGTTGCCTGAGTTTGCTTTGCAGATGGCTCTTTTGGCGTCTGAGTGTGGTTTGGCGGGGTCGGTTTGTTCTCCGCAGGAGGTTGCGGGTATTAAGCAAGTTTGTGGGGATGGGTTTTTGGTGGTTTGTCCGGGGGTGAGGCCGGTTTGGGCTGAGGCGGGCGACCAGAGCAGGGCGATGACTCCTGGGGAGGCGATTCGGGCTGGGGCTGATTTTTTGGTGGTTGGCCGGCCTATTACTGGGGCTGCGGTGCCGGGGGATGCTTTTAAGCGGGTTTGTGATGAGGTTGCAGGATTTTAACCGCAGATGAACGCAGATGAACGCAGATGGTTTTTGAGGGGGGGGTTATGTTTTTTGGGGGTTTTGGGGTTTTGGTTGGGTGTGCCGGTGGGTGCGGTTATGGCACAGGAAAGGGGGGAGGTTAGGCGGGTTTGTGGGGGGGATTTTGAGGGGTTGGTTGGGCTTTTGGTGCGGGATTTGCCGGGGTATGCTAATAGGGAGTTTCGGCGTTCTAAGGTTGCGGGGGATAGGTCGCGGCCTAGTTATGTGGTGATTGCTGGCCGGCCTGAGTTTGAGCCTTTGCCTTTGGGGGTTGGTCGTTCGGAGGGTGCGGTTTCTGGGGATGGGGTGAGGCAGGTTTTTGTTACGACTTTGGAGAGGGTTTATGTGGGGGGTGAGGTGGTGCAGTTACAGGGTTATCATTGGTTGTTTTTGACTGAGACTGCGGGGGGTTGGCGTTTGGTGATGATGTTTTCTCGGTTTGGGGGTTATCCGACGCGGGGTGCGGTTTCTCCGCCGCAGGATACGAGTAATGGGGCTATTGCTGGGGCTGTTCGGGCGTGGTTACGGGATTGTCGGGCCGGTTCTGTTCGGGGGTGATGGAATTTAGGCCGGCCTCTTTTAATCTTTTGATAGATTTGAGGCCGGTGATGTGGTTTTTTTTGCTGATGTAGAGTTAGGTTTATTAACTCTTAAAAGTGCTTTTTTACAGCTAAACTAGGCTATATTTTGAGCGACTTTTCTCAGCAATTGACTTAATTTTTCTTTGTCAGAATCATGGAGAAACTCATCCATTACCTCTTTCACGTTTGATAAGTCTTGGTTGTATTGATCGTCCAATAACTGCGTAATTAATTGAGCAGGGAAAAATACTCTTAAGTCGGCTTCACGGCTTAAGATATCAACTAGATTTTTCATCTGGGACGGATTCTTTATATTCGTCTCGATCGATAAAATATCTACGGCTGATTTTAATTTAGCCAACTTGCCTTTATATTTCTCATTAGAGACCAGTTCCGATAAGTTTTTGTCAGTGCCAATTACAGCTACTAACTCTTGCATTTTAGATAAATTACTAGCATATTTCGGATCAGCTAAAATATCTAGTACCTTTTTCAACTTAGATAAGTTCTGTTTCTGGGTGGCGTCAGATAGCAGCGAGGTTATTTTTGTTTCTGTCTTGAAAAATCTTGCTAAATCTTGGTAATCCATGACGTTATATGTCCAGTGGAGCCGGTTTTCACTAAAAACGATTCCCTTTTTCAAGAAGGCAATGCTGGTGTCTATTAAAGCCACTACTTTTTCTTCAGGCGAAAGATTTAGCCATCCAGACAGAGCATTTGAGAGTTTATCTAGTGGAATAGAAGGAGCCAGAGAAATATTATTTTCTGTGTATTCTTCCTTCTTCAAATTCTGGGAAATAAAAGCTGCGAAATCACCTTTAATTGTCTCTTCAGTATAGGTATAAGTTCGAGCTTCTAACTGGTGTAGGGAGGACTGCTCGCGGGTTTTTCCAGCTTGAAGAAATGACCAAATTGCAAATGCTGTACCCGATGCAACAAACGCCGCACCGCCGGTGATTACGCCTAGTCCACCGAGAGCCGCAATAGTTGTGCTTAAAGCAGCAGCACCGGATAATGTACCTGCTACTCCAAAAGCACTCGCAGCCGTCCAAGCACCTAACACAGATAAACTACCCAAAATAGTTCCACTACCGATAGCAATACCGAGATTTTTTTTGTCTTCGTTATCCATTTGAGAAACTAACGCGAAAGAGACAATTCCTGCGGCTCCTATCAATGCGGCTCCTCCAGTTGCGACAGCTAAACCTCCCAGCATTCCTAAGCCACCAGAGGCTACAGAACCACCGCCTAAAAAAGCTAAAGTGGCGTTAGTTGCAGCCGCTCCCGATAAAGTGCTAATGCTGACGCCTGTTGCTGTTTCTGCTCCCATAGTGGTGAGGATTCTAGTAGCATTAGGTACAAGTGATGAGCCTTTTTTTGCTCCATCCTTAACTTTATCTTCAATATCTTGATAATATTGTGTAACTGCATTTACTGTTTCAGCTAAATTCCCTTTATTTTCTAAATTTTTTTCCTTTCTTGCAAAGGAGTAAACAGTCTTAGCATTTTGGGGAATTTTTGCATTTTCAATGAAAGAATCGAGCGACTTTAAATTTGCTTCATCCTCTACTTCTTTGCCATCCCGTACTTGTTGATAAGTTGACAGATAGTTTTGTCTTTGTTCCTCTGTCAGTTTTTTGTTTTCTGTAATTTCTTTAACCAGAATAAAGTCAACGGTTAAGCCGCGTGATGTAGCACTGGCTAAAGAGTAATTCTTTTTGATTTCTGACGCTAGGGCAGAATTAGCTACAATTGAATCAATATCGGTGAGTGCCTTAAAATCAGGAACCGGCTCACCGGCTCGGACATAAGCAAAAGTTCCTCGGATCAATTTCTTCTCTTTTTCGGGGAGTTTAGATTTCCCTAATGCTGTTTCAATGGTTTGTTCAATTGCGAGTAAACGAGAGTTAGTGCTGGCGAGTTGGTATCGCTGTTTAATGTCGGGTTCTAGTTTTGAAGAAGATATAACATAATCTAGTAAATCTAAGGCAATCAAATCATCAATATCCTCGGTTTCTTCTACTTGCTCGTAGGCTTGTTTGCATTTATTCTTGGTAGTGTTTTTAATAAATTGTGTAGAATCAATTTCTTGATAAATTTTTTCACCCAGTCGGATGTTTCGAGCGTATAGTGTATGGATGACTAGCCGAATGTCTTGAGCTTTTTCGCCTTGCTTTCCGATAGTAATTTCTTGGTTATCTTGACTTTTAGGTGGAATTTGGACGGTGCAACTATCTCCTGAGCGCAAGAGAAACGTTTCGTTTCCTCCCTTTTTGGCTGTTGTGTAAGGAACATAAATATGATAAGTCTCTAATGTGCCGGTTTTGTTTGCTAATTGCCCGCTATCCGCTTGTGCGCTTGCTGGATAAAGTAGGTCTTTTGTTAGCAAGCTGAAAGTCCCTAAAGCAACAAAACTCAGAAAATGACGGCGGTTTAGAGCGGAAATACTTTGTTTAGCCATGAGTGAGGGGTGAATTTTTCGGGGATTAAAAGAATGGTCGTGAGCGTTTGAGGCAGATGACTAAATAGTATAAAGGCTCTACGTTTCTGCAATCAACAGTATAAATACTTAAAATTTTACAAAAAAAAACAACTATAATTACCAGATTAGAAAATTTATATAAAAAATATAAACCCAAAGTTAAAAGAAACCGGCTTCTTGCGATAACTTTTGCATTCCCAGCAGGATACTTAAAAGAGACCGGCTTTCTCAACTAAGATGCGAGTTATAATGTAATAAAATGTCTAGCAAGAAAAAGGTGCGATTATGACAGTCCGAGAAGAACTATTTCAAGAGATTGAGCAAGCATCTGATGATGTACTTGAGGTGCTTGTAAGTGTTTTGCGTCAGATGCGCTTGTCGCAGTTGGATCGTTCTGCTTTGATGGAGTTGGCTGCTCATTCGAGTGCTGAGTTGCCGGTGCAAAAGCATTATCCTTTACGGGGAATGCCGGTGGTGATTGCGGATGATTTTGATGCGCCAATGTCGGATTTATGGGATGCGTTAGGTAGATGATTTTATTGGATACACATATTTGGCTTTGGCTGCTACACGATCCCAGTCATTTGTCTGTCACGGCAAATTCTGCAATCGCGGCTGAGGAAAGCCAAAATGGTTTATTAGTTTCTGCTATTTCTGTTTGGGAAATCGCTGTGAAATCGAGTTTAGGGAAGCTGACTTTACCTTTGCCGATCTCAGAGTGGTACGCGGCAGCAAGGACTCATTCAGGTATAGTAATAGAGCCAGTAAATCCGTTGGATATGATTAGCAGTACGCAGCTTCCTGGGGAGTTTCATAAAGATCCTGCTGATCGCATTTTGGTAGCGATTGCGCGCCGTTATGATATTGCTTTGGTTACTTGCGATGAAAAGATTTTGAGCTATCCTGACGTTAAAACGATTTGGTAGCTGGCGATAATCGTTTAGGGTAATCGCTTAAATCATACAAGGAGCATTTCTAACCCTAACTCCCAGATAAAAACACCGGCTTATGATAATTCGGAGTGTAACCAGGTAAAACTTCTACACTCCCTTGCGCGACTCTTAATGTCAAAGAAAGACGCACTTTTCCACTGCTATTGTAAATAGAACGATGTACAAGCTTATCCGTAAAAACAACAAATTCCCCAGCCTGCAAAACAACCGGAATCGCTTTTTCTCTCACTTTTTTGGGAACCCTAAAAAAATGATTCCCACTGAAAGGATCAGTCACTTGAACTTGACATTTTTTCACCTCAGATTCAGGTAGAAACTCAAAGCCATTTCTCTCACTTACCTCTGTTAAAGCTATATAAATATTAATTGTTTCTCCCTCACCGGCCAATAAATTTGGATAAATATCTTGATGCCAAAAAGGGATTAACTGATGAGACGGATAATTTACCCATAACTCCGAACGCCACAACTTAAAATTTTCCCCTAAATAATCTCTCAATATCTCCAATAAATTCTCATCCTTACATAACTCCAAAACCACCGGCGAATCTAAATGTCTCTCCATATAAAATTGCCCTTTCCAACATTGAATAAGCAACAACATGATTGAGCCAAATTGCAACCTTAAAAGCGCTTTGAATGCCTGAATTAATAACATTTTAACCGGCGGCTTGAATAACACTTTCTTAAAAATATGCTCACAAATAAACGCCATCTCATCCTGATTTAACTTAAGCGGATAAGGGCCCCAAATCTCATCAATCCCATCATAGCTAATTCTCTCTTTCTCTACACTTCCACCGGCCCCGGTCCAGCGTAAACTTTTTTCCCATAACTCTTGACATAAATCATTGTTTTGTGCTAATAATGGCAAGTTTATTTCCTTGCCTTTTTTATCTAAAAATTTACCCGTTATTAACTCGAATTCAGGAGAAGTTGCACATAACAAACTACTATATGCACCCTTTTGGGGACTAATTCCTAACCCTAAATATTTGCTTAAACGATGGCCAATCGTAATATTAGATTGCACAAACCCCGGATGAACTGCATTAACTGTTACATTGGTTAAGTTTTGAGAAAGATGGCGAGTTAAAAGCAATAAACAAAGCTTAGATTGATTATATAACTCGATAAAATTTAAAGGAGTTGGTTTAACAAATAAATCCCAGCTTATGCGGGCCGGTTTTAAAGCTAAATCTGAGGAAACCATAACAATTCGACTAGGCGCTGATTCTTGTAATTTATCTAATAACAAGTAAGTCAGCAAAAAATGCCCTAAATAGTTTGTACCCCAAATTAACTCAAATCCTTCTTTTGTGACTCCTCTCCCGTCGAATATCCCGGCATTATTAACTAAAATGTGTAAGGGTAAATTTCTGTCTAAAAACAGCTTTACACAGTGACGAACGGACTCTAAAGAAGCAAGGTTTAAAGGTAAAAATTCTATGTTGGGGTTGCCGGTTGTTTGGCGAAGATAAGATATAGCTTTTGCGGCTTTTATTTCGGAACGAGAAGCAATAAAAACATGATTTCCTAATTTAGCTAAACCCGCAGATGTCATTAAACCCACACCTGAATTCCCGCCGGTAACAAGGCACACCTGCATAAATTTATTGATTTTTATAATTTTGCACGGTTTATTATATTACAAAAAAAGCCCCCAGAACCCCATAAATAAACTTTCTTCGCCGCAGCGAGATAGCATTTATGGGGAATTGGGGGGGATTTTCCGATTTAGTGAAGGGATTGGGGGGCCGGTTTTATCTGCCAATATATTTTTACAGGAATAAAAAAAGTAGGTTGGGTAGACAAACCCAACCCAATTTAGAAGAACTTAAGAAGCCTGATAAACCTTACCGGCTAAACCTGGAAAAGACCGCGCATCTTTTGGCTTAATAAACACTTCCTGACCGGCCTGCGGTGCCAACTCTGCAAACTGTTCTCGGTTCAAATGTGCAACAATAATTTGCTCATCCATCAACATTAATTCTAATTGAATTTCCCAGCCTAAATGAGTAATGCGCTTAATTGTTGCCGGCACAGTTGCATTATCAGAATAACTCTGCACAACAATATCGTGAGGACGTACAAAAACTTCACTCTGCATCGATTCAATTTTATTATCTCGGAATAACCGTGTGCTACTCGGTAAAACATTCACCGGCCCGATAAATTTCATCACAAAAGGTGTCGCCGGATTATCATAAATTTCTGCCGGTGTTCCTACCTGTTCAATACGTCCTTGATTCATCACCACAATCTCATCTGCTACCTCCATTGCTTCCTCTTGATCATGCGTCACAAAAACACTCGTCACATGAACTTCATCATGCAGCCGGCGTAACCACGCACGCAACTCTTTTCTCACTTTTGCATCCAAAGCGCCGAAGGGTTCATCTAATAACAACACCTGCGGTTTAACGGCCAAAGCTCGCGCTAAAGCCACCCGTTGTCTTTGGCCGCCAGAAAGTTGCGATGGATAGCGATTTCCTAATCCACCCAGTTGAATTAAATCTAACAATTCTTCGACTTCTCGTTTAATTTCCGGCTTGGAACGTTTACGGATTTCTAAACCAAAGGCGATGTTTTGACGAACCGTTAAATGCTTAAACAAAGCATAGTGTTGAAAAACAAAACCAATATTGCGACGGCGAACATCTAAAAACGTGCTATCTTGTCCATTAATAATAATTGCACCAGTGTCGGGTTGTTCTAGGCCGGCAATCACCCTTAACAGCGTTGATTTTCCTGAACCTGACGGCCCCAACAAAGCCACTAAAGTATTTTCTTTAACATTCAAACTGACTTTATCTAAAGCCTTAAAATCTCCAAAATCTTTGCAGACATCTTTAACTAAAATACTCACAACAATCCTCCCAAAAAAATCCTTAATCTTTGACAAACAATTAACAAGTAAACCAATTAGTGCGTCGAATGCTTGTGGTGCGTGCGTCGTTCTAAAATTTCCTTCAGAACTAAAGTTACTACTGCCAGCAAAGCCAGAATAGCAGCAGCGCCAAAAGCAGCCTCAGTTTGATAATTTTTGTAGGCGTGTTCTACGAAAGAAGGAAGAGTGAGAGTTCGGCCAGCAATTCCCCCTGAAACCACCGAAATTGCCCCAAATTCTCCCATCGCTCTTGCGTTGGTTAGCAAGACTCCGTAGAGTAAACCCCAGCGGATATTAGGGATAGTAACCCGCCAAAAAATCTCCCAATCTTTGGCTCCCAAAGTCCTCGCCGCTTCTTCTTGTTCCGGCCCAATTTCTTCTAAAACTGGGATCACTTCTCGTGCGACAAAGGGCAAAGTTACAAACATTGTAGCAATCAACATCCCCGGCAAAGCGTAAATAATTTTTATGTTGATTGAATTGAGAATAGGCCCGAACCAACCATTGCGCCCATAAAGCAAAACAATCATCAAACCGGCCACCACTGGCGAAATTGCAAAGGGCAAATCCACAATACTCATTAAAAATGCACGACCGCGAAATTGATTACGCGCAATCACCCAAGCCGCACATAATCCAAAAATTGTATTTAATGGAACCGCAATCGCAGCAATGGTGAGCGTCATTTGCAATGCGTGCTGAAATTCTCGCTTACTCGTAGCCTCTACAAACTGCTGAAAACCGTTGTGGAATGCTTCATAAAAAACCGCTACAGCAGGAATAAACAAGACAAGCATTAAATAGACAATTGCCACGCCAATCAAAATACTTTTGGCTGATATTTTCTGACTTTCGCCTCTAGTATTTCTGGGGAAAGATTTAAGACTACCCTGCATAACGACGTCCCCACTGTTGCAATCCATTGATAACTAAAAGCATCGCCAATGACACCAATAACAAAACTGTTCCGATCACCGTTGCACCGGCATAATCATATTGTTCTAATCGCTGAAAAATCAACACCGGCGCAATTAAATCCCTGTAAGGAATACTCGAAGAAATAATCACCACCGATCCATATTCCCCAACTGCCCTCGAAAAACCCAAAGCAATGCCGGTGAGAATCGGAGGAACTAACGGAGGCAAACTAACACGCCAGAAAGTTTGCCAATCGGATGCACCCAAAGACCAAGAAGCCTCCTCTATTTCTTTTTCCATTTCTTGCAAAACCGGCTGCAAAGTCCGCACCACAAACGGCAGCGAAATAAACAGCATTGCCACCAAAACCCCCAACCGGGTAAAAGCAATTTTAATCCCAAACGGTGTAAAAAATTGCCCAATCCACCCTTTATCACTATAAAGCGTAGCTAACACCAAACCGGCCACCGAAGTCGGCAAAGCAAAAGGTAAATCAACAGCAGCATCTATCAGCTTTTTGCCAGGAAATTCATAACGAACTAATACCCAAGCAACTAAAGTCCCCATCACCCCATTAATAGCGGCTGCAATTAAAGAAGTAAAAAACGTCACATCATAAGCAGAAAGTGCTTCAGGAGAAGTTGCAATCCGCCAAAATTCTGCCGGCCCAACTGTAATAGATTTCGTAATAAGTGCGGTAACTGGCAGCAACAACATGAAAATTAAGTAAATTATTGTTACTGTCCAAGGCCAGGAAATTGTTTGCAGCTTTTCGATTACTGTTGGCCAAAGTTTAGGCCGATCCAACGAATTGAGCATAAGCCTCTTTATCTAAAATTTAAAAGTGGATGGAATTAATTTTTTTAGCATTCGTTTCCGGGGTCTTTTGATATCAAATAAAACTATCGGAATTCCTATCACAAATAGCCCCAACATTAAAGCCACTATTACTAGGGCCGATCCTTCTCCTTTAAACGACTTTCCGTTTGTCATAACCAGCACCTTGAAAAAATGAAAGGTTTACATTACACCTAAGATTTTTAAGTATTTAGGGGCAACAATTACCAGCCGTCTTGTTCTTCTCCCTGACGCGGCCACAATTGCACATTCAAATCAGAAAGATAGATGAGAGCATTATCTATTTCTTGCGAACTACCTCTTAACTCAAGCTCAAACCATCCAGATTCTTTTGAATTTGCTGTTAGCAATGCCGCCAAAATGTTGACTTGCAAGCCATAGTGAGAAGCTAAATACGAGATGACTGGTTCTTGATGGTATTGCCGGGGAATTTGCACTCGAATACGAGTTTGAGTTAGGCGGCTATCTTCGGGTTGTTCAGTGTTTTCTTTTTCTAAACTGGGGGCCGATACTCTGAGATTGTCAATCATATTTACTTCTCCTTAGCTTAACAAGTCTGTAACGTTATCTTGAGCCGGCGTTCTTCGCTTGCATTTTGTCAAAAATCGCCTGATCATCAAAGAATTTCTTTTGCACTTCTTTCCAATCCCCTAACTCTTTGACGGTAAAAAGCTTATCTATTTTTGGGTATTTTTCGGCAAATTCTGTAGCCACGCTTTCATCAACCGGCCTGAAACCAACTTTCGCAAATTCTCGCTGTGCTTCTGGAGTAAACAAAAACTTAGCAAACGCTTCTGCTACTTCACGAGTCCCATTTTTATCCACATTCGCATCCACCACCGCAACCGGGCTATCAATTGAGATGTTATAGTCAGTCGGGATGCTGTAATTAGCTGTTTTTCCTTCTGCCTTCGCCAGCAAAACTTCGTTTTCGTAATTAATCAAAACATTGCCTTGCCCTTGCTTATAAAAAACGTCCGTTGCTTCCCTTGCATCTTTTGGCAACACCGGCACATTTTTAAACACTCTTTCCACAAAACTTTGGGCTTGTTCTTCTGTTCCTCCCGCTTGTGTCACCGAACCCCACAAAGCTAAAAAGTTCCACCGCGCACCCCCTGATGTTTTCGGGTTAGCTGTAATTAATTTAATGTTGTCATTTGCCAAATCAGACCATTTGTTAATTTTCAAATTTTCATCGCGCGTAACAAGGGCGGCGACAGATTTATGCACAATCGCATCATTAGGTAATTCTTGTTCCCAACCAGGTTGAATCAAACCGGCTTTTTCAATTTTTTGCGTATCTAAAGCCAACGCCAAAGCGACCACATCCGCTTCTAAACCATCAATCACAGCACGAGTTTGCGAACCCGAACCACCATAGCTTTGATCAAACTCCACCGTTTGGCCGGTTTTGGCTTTCCACTGTTCAACAAATTTAGGAATGATTTGCTGGTAAGCCTTTTCCGTGACGGCGTAGGAAACAAGTGTCAATTTGACTGGTTTGTTTGCTGTTCCTTGTGTTCCTTGTGCTGTTTGGTTACTCCCACTTGAGCAGCCAGCAATCAGCCCACTTAGGGCCATCCCTGTGACCATTAACGCGGTCATTTTCAGAAGGGGGCGGCGGCGAAATTTTGAGAGTTCAAGCTTCATAGATGGCTCCTTGCCAAGGTCGAGGTTTATGGATGTTTTTAAGTCGAATCCGTTTGTTATTACGATTGTATCCTAAATGTTTTTAAATGCAAGTAGCATTTGTAACCAATTTTTCTCTCAGGCCGATTTCATGCGAAAATCAGATGTAGTCTAGTTTTCAGCTATCAGTCCTTGTTTTATTTAATTTAATCTGCATGATTTAAAAAAGCTAAAATTCGATATATCAATCAGTTTTGAAAACTAGAAAACCAGCCCTTTAAAATAAAAAATTTCCTTCGGCGGTTGGTTCCAAGCAAACTAGCGCAAGTTAAAAACTGTTAAGCAGACAGGAGAGTAAAAGTTAGGTATGCCAAAAAAAGCCAAAGAAGCCGAGACAGACTTACTCGGACAACTCATTGAGAGCAATTACTTATTCAGGGAACTAGATAAAGAATGGTTGGGCCAATATTTACCGCCAGACAGCCTCAAATTAGAAAAGCTTTACTCCAGCCGGCCAGTTTTCACCGCTTTTCGCCCCGGCGCTTCCCTCGACTCGCTTTATCTGCTGCTCAATGGTGGGCCGGTGATTATCCGCAGCAGTCCTTTAGATCGCGTCATCGCCATTAGTTATCCGGGGGGGTGTTTTGGAATGAGAAATTTAGCTTTCAGCTACGGAAAGGTGTTTACGGCGTTTCCGAGTTTGGTGGAAGCCTACAAAACAACCAACGCCATTAAAATTCCTTTGCCGGCTGTGGAGGCTATTTATAATGACAGCCAGATTTTTCAACAACGCTACGCACTCTTATTTGAGTTGCGCGAAAAGTTTCTTTATCACTTGCTCAATTGCAGCGCTTACCCGCCGCAAGCGGTGGCTGCCTTGTTGAGAGCGCTGGTTTATCAAGAACGAACGCTAGGCAATCAACCGGATAAAGAAGGAGTTTATCTATTTGATTTGCCGGTGGAAGTCATCGCCAGAGCCAGCCAGCTTAATAATCGCACCGTTGAACAAGTCTTGAAAGGTATGCAGCAAGTAGGCTTAATTGAAAGCCCTAACAAAAGCGATACCTCCGATGATGTGGTGCGAGTGATTGATCCTGAAGGTTTAAAAGAAGTGTATAGCGCCACCCGCGATAAAGTCTCGTGGTGGCCCTTAAGGTAGAGTCGGCTTGGCCCACCGGCATGATTAGGGAAAGAACTAGAGGCCGGTGGCCTACAATTCATCTAATTTGGCCCGAACCGCTTGAATATCTTGCCACATCAACCACTTGGGACTGCCTTTCTCTTGAGAAGGGTTTCGTAACAAGTAGGATGGGTGAAAAATTGGCATACATAACCGGCCCTCCCATTCGATCCAAGTACCGCGAATTTTGCTGATCGCACTTTTGTTGCCGGTTAGCGCTTTCACAGAAGTGGCGCCGGTCAGCAAAATAACTTTCGGGTCAACAAGACGAATTTGCTCTAATAAATAAGGCTTACAAGCGGCAATTTCTTGGGGCGTGGGGACACGGTTTTCTGGTGGCCGGCACTTATTGATATTACAAATATAAATATCCTGCTCACTATTAAACCCAACCGAAGCGAGAATTTTTTCTAAAAGCTGACCGGATCTGCCCACAAAAGGCAAGCCGGTTTCATCTTCATGCTGCCCCGGCGCCTCGCCAATAATCATCAAATTAGCTTGAAGATTTCCCCTTCCTACCACAGCATGAGTCCGACTTGCCCCAAGTTCGCAACGGTAACACTCATTGCAGTGTTTAGCCAATTGAGTCATGCTGAGATAAGTACCCGCAGGTATAGGAATTTTGGCATCCTTGGGGATAAAGTTTGTTTGCGCTGAGGTCAACACTTCCTCAGAGTCATCATTAACCGGCAAGTCAAAAAGGCTAAGCTGTTTTTCGTCGGACATATCTATAAAAAACCAATAGTATTTTTAATTTTACTTTTTATATTTTTTTCTCAAGGCATTTCCAAAAAAATCAGCCATCATAGAATCAGGAGACGCCAGGGGGCTGTGGGTTTTATGCTAGAAAAGCCGTTGTTTTGCGACCGGACGGATGCCGGAAATCAGTTAGCGGAGTTGGTGTTTGATGCTTTTAACCAGCTTGATACGGCTTCCATTGCTCCACCCATTGTTTATGCTTTACCTAGAGGTGGCTTGCCGGTGGCGGTGCCGGTGGCTCGCCGGCTGAGTTGCCCCCTGAGTGTGATTTTGGCAAAAAAAATTTCCCGTCAAGAAAACCCCGAATTAGCTATTGGTGCTTGCACGGCTGCTGGTGATGTTGTTTGGTCGCCTAATCGCGTTGTTAGCAAGCTCAACTCACAAATACGCGACTCAGCTTTACAGCAAGCACAACAAAAGGCGCAGGCTCAAATGAGTCAATTTGCACCAGTCTTACCTGAAGTTAACCCCGAAGGTGCTTTAGTGATTTTAGTTGATGATGGCATCGCCACCGGCATGACTGTAGCCGTCGCCGCGAAGGCATTGCGAGCCCAAAAACCGGCGCTTTTATGGGTGGCGGCGCCCGTCGCACCGGCAGAAATACATGATAGTTTATGCGAGTGGGCAGACTGCGTTTTACTTTTAGCAACGCCGGATCGTTTTTTTAGTGTTAGCCGGTTTTATGAACAATTTCCCCAAGTTGAAATGATAGAAGCGCTGGCTTGTCTGGATGATCACAACCTTTGGTTAGCCGGTCTTTCCCAACCCCCTACTTAAGATTTTTTTGTAGCACAAATTACTTATTCCTATTTATCTGTCTTCATTTTTTTTCCTAATCAATCAAATCGCTGCCATTCCCACGACCAAAAATGTTAAACTTCATAAAATATCATTAACTCAAAAGCTTTGCATTTTCCCCATGAGACTCAGGCAAATTTGGTGGCAAACCCTGACCGTAGTTAACCAGCAAAATCCCTCTAAATTCATCGAACTGCTAATGTTGCTATTAGCTTTTGTTTTGGCTGGCATCTGGTTTTTTCATCAGGCTCAATGGCCGTACCTGGTACTGTGTGCCAGTTATATTGTTGGTGTTGCGGCTTCGATCTTGGTAGGAGAGTCGCTTGCTCCCTCTACCACAGCCAGACAAACCAGCGCAGCTTTTGCTTTTTTATTGGCGGTATTGTTTGCGTTTTTTAGTATTGGGCATTTAATGGTTTCGACAGGAAGTTATTAATCAATTTAACTGCTGCTATTTTGAATAAGGCTGGTAGATAATTAAACGGTTTCCTGCCGGATCATAAGCATAAATTTCTCTGCCATGAGAAGCGGTTAAAATCTCTCCTGGGGGCGGATATCCCAGCTTGTGTAAGTGTTTTATGGCGGCTTCTAAATCGCTTACTTGTAAACACAAACTCATGCCGTTTTTTGCTTGATTGCTAAACTCTTGTTCGTTGCTTTTTTTAGGGCAAAAAATTCCTAATCGCAGCCCCGGAAGCTGAAACTCGCTGTACACATTGGGAATATGCGGCTGGGGATCTAAATTTAAAAGCTGCCGGTAAAATTCCACAAGGCTTTGACTGTTAGCACCGGCCAGGGTAACGAGGGCTGCTTGACATTGAAAAACCATAAAAATCTCAGATTAATTTTAAAAAGTTATCCAACCTTTTCAAGAAACAATCGCCACCCTTTGAAACCGAAGACCTAGATCAAAGAAATCTATTAAAGCTTAATTAATAAACTTGTATAACCCCCAAAGGGGGTTTTTTTCATGCAGATACTCTTTAACCAGTAGCCTTGCTATTCTTTAGAACTCGGTGGAGTTGTACCAACGGCTTGCGCTCGCTCTTCGCGTTTTTTGCGATCTGCTTTGAGCGTGTCTTCTAAGACAATTCGCGCCTGCGCCATTTTTTCTAAATTACTACGGTAAAGATCAAGGTCTTTTTGCACTTTGTCTTCGGGCAGGTGGAGGGCAGGGCAAATTTTTTGCAATACCTCTAGGCGCTGCTTTTCGTCTTTAATTAAGTCGGGGCTGCCCACTTCCAGAAGAGTAAACAAACCAATGGCAAATAACCGGCTGTACTTAAAGCGAGAATTGTGGGCAATGGCTTCGAGTTGCGGTTGCAGATCACCGGCACTTGGTGGAACGTTGGTTTGGCTCAACCAGCCGATGATTTCTTCTATGGAGGCGTTTTTAGCAAAGGCTTCTAAACGCTCTGCATCTTGGCGATATTTGTGGGGATCTTGCTCAAGGGCTTTACAGATGGCATTAAAGATTGACTGCTTATCTTGTTCGGGGACATACCCTTGCATAAAGCGGTCAAAACTGGTAACCACTCCCAGGGCAAAGATTGGATCGTAGTTAAAGTCTACGTTAACGGAAAGCAAGTGCATTTCCACCATTAATTCTTCGACCACCCGCCGGTAGATCGAGTTGATGGGGCGGGTGTGGATGGTATAGAAAGCTCGCTTGGTATCTGAAACGGTGCGGACGTTGTTCACGCTAAAACACTACAAGGGTAAGGTATCTTTATTTTCTATCTCGAATGATACCTTTGCCAAGGCTCTTGGGGATCAGGTGATTGGATCTGGGCTACTTTTCTCTGGATTTTTGTTTTTGAGTTCGGTCGCTACGAAGCCAAATTTGGCAAGGCATTTAAGGCAATTTTAATAAAAAGCACATTTATTTATCTCTCCAATCATTTATTCTTAAAGACTTTCTAACGCATCTGAATTATATTTTGCGGTAGACTTGCAATAACATGGCAAAATTTAAACTTTAAAATCCTTGGCTCTAAAATCCGATGTCTGTATCTACTGAAATAATGACTTTGGCTGGCTACTTAGCCGGCGAATTTGACAACAAAGCCCAAGCAATAGAGGAACCGGCCTGGTATGTTCATCTACGGTTATGGAAAAGACCGCTGCCGGTGCAATTATTTTCTCAAAACAGCCTCATCTTATTTGCAGAACAGGCAAATATTGTATCCCTCGATAAACCTTACCGGCAGAGAATCTTAGAGATTGGCCCATCTGCCGATGGCGGCGTCCAAGTGCAATACCATCAACTTAAAGATCCGGCAGCGTTTCGGGGGGCTGGCGCTAACCCCGAATTGCTGAGCCGGTTGACACCCGATGACATGGAATTTTTGCCTGGGTGTACCCTCAAAGTTACTCAACAACCCTTAGAGGCCGGTGAGTATCAATATCAGGCCACCTTAAGACCAGGTGCACGTTGCTGCTTTACATATCAAGAAGAAATCCGCCAAGTGTCCCTCGGCTTTGAGGCGACACCGGCTCAATTACTTGTGTATGACAAAGGAATAGACCCAGCCACAGGCAAAGCGCTTTGGGGCGCACTCCTCGGCCCCTTTCGATTTACCAAGTGCCAGGATTTTTCACGAGAGCTACCCATAGAAAAGTCTTGAGGGAGCCTAAAAAAACATGAATCACCGCTTTGATCCTTGAGGTCAATGCGAAAACGAAAGCAGGAAGGCCGGCAAATTAACTGGCACGAGGAACACCCTCTAAAGCCTCCTCCTCAGTTTCAAAAATCTCAAACACAGAATCCATCATGGTGACTTCAAACACCAGTTTGGCTTCTGGATGGACATTGCAAATGCGGAAACTGCCTTTTACCTTATCTGCATCTCGCATACCGGCCACCAGTGAAGTGAGGCCAGAACTATCGATAAAATTCACTTGACCCAGATTCACAACGATATGGCGACTAAGCTTGGAAATACACTCTTGCAACTTTAAGCGAAATTGCCAAGCTGTTGTAATGTCCAGGCGTCCAGTGGGTGCCAAGACAATAACCGTTGTGCCGTCTTGGGTTGTGTGGGTTTTTTGCTCTATATGAATCACGAACCCTCCCCTCGCTTCGGATAGACTTTGAAGCCGATCTGGCAACAGATCGCGCTTATAACTGTAAACGAAACCGACAACTTTTTATATCTTAATGTAGCGAGATCCAACAGCCAAATTTACGAATGAGGATTCGCCCGCGATACGAATCCCCAAAAAAACTATGATGACTTTTTTCGCTTGTCTTACCGCTCTGGCCAAAAGTGTCAGAAATTGCCTAGCTGTGCTGAGTGGGTGTCCAGTTTGCCCAGTCTTGAGGCTTAAGGAAAGTGTTGTAAAGTTCGGCTTCGCGGCTATTGGCTTCGGGTTGATAGCCATACTCCCAACGCACCAAAGGCGGTAAAGACATCAAAATCGATTCTGTACGGCCATTAGTTTGTAAGCCGAAAATCGTTCCCCGGTCATAAACCAAATTAAACTCGACATACCGGCCCCGACGATATAGCTGGAAATTGCGCTCATTTTCGCCATATTCCATTTGCCGCCGGCGCTCAACAATAGGCTGGTAGGCGGGTAAAAATGACCTTCCGCAGTCTTGGATAAATGCAAATAAGTCTTCCCAATTGCGGGGGGTAGGGCTGCCGATTTCGCGGCTGTGATGGGCTGCGGGGCCGTTTTGATCGGGGCCGCGATAAAGCTCACCAAAACCGTCTTGATAGTCAAAAAAGATGCCGCCTACGCCGCGAGTTTCATTGCGGTGCTTTAAATAGAAGTATTCATCACACCACTTTTTAAACACTGGATAGTATTCGTTGTGATGGTTATCGCAAGCTTTTTTGAAGGTTGTGTGAAAATGGGCTGCATCTTCGGCAAAGCCATAATAGGGGGTTAAATCTGCCCCACCGCCGAACCACCAGACCGGCCCTGCTTCAAAATAACGATAGTTGAGGTGTACGGTAGGAATGTAGGGACTGCGGGGGTGTAGAACCATAGAGGTGCCGGTGGCATAAAATCCGTGACCGGCTGCTTCGGGGCGTTGAGTCAAAATGGACGGTGGTAGCTGAGTGCCCCACACTTCTGAAAAATTAACACCACCTTGCTCAAATACTCCTCCTTCACGAATAACACGAGAGCGACCGCCGCCCCCTTCTGGGCGTTCCCAAGAGTCCTCAATAAACGTGCTTTGGCCGTCCAACTCCTCCAAACCTTTGCAAATTTCGTCTTGCAGTTGTTTCATAAACTGGCTGACTCGTTCGCGGGAGTCTTTTCCTGGCAAAGATGCGGATGTAATCGCCTCAGAAGTTACAGAAACAGTCATAAAGTGAAATATTTTTTTTGTATTGCTGAATGGATAGGTGCCAAAGCAAGCAAAAAACGCTTTGCTGCAACGGATAATGAGAAGGAAGTTTAGCAACTTTGTAGCTGTTTTATTGACAAAATTGCACTTACTCTGGCTCTCATTTACCAACACTACTACAAGATGCCCAAAGGGAAACGCTTAACTGAGCAAAACTAAGGTTAAGATCCATTAAGAACAAAGGCAAAAATAGTAGCCCCGATACGCTTAGAGTGGAGAAAAACGCCCAATGTCTCAGGTGCTAGATTCTAGTGCAGTATTAGAAGTGCTGCGCCCGGTGCAAGACCCCGAACTTCGCAAAAGTTTGGTGGAATTAAATATGATCCGCAATGTCAAAATTGCAGGCAGTCAGGTCAGTTTTACTCTGGTACTAACAACACCGGCTTGTCCGCTACGGCAGTTTATTGTTGAAGACTGTCAAAGGGCGGTTAAACAATTACCAGGTGTGGAAGAGGTGGTGGTAGATGTAACTGCCGAAACGCCTCAACAAAAAAGTTTACCCGACCGGCAGGGTATTGCTGGGGTAAAAAATATTCTGGCAATTTCTAGTGGTAAAGGTGGCGTTGGTAAAAGTACGGTAGCTGTTAATGTGGCGGTTTCTTTGGCTGCTGCCGGTGCAAAAGTTGGGATGATTGATGCGGATATTTACGGCCCCAATGTGCCGACTATGTTGGGTCTGGATAATGCAAAAATAACTGTCAAAAACGGCCCGCAAGGTGAAATCCTCGAACCGGCTTTTAATTATGGCGTAAAAATGGTTTCGATGGGTTTTTTAATTGATAAAGACCAGCCGGTGATTTGGCGGGGCCCGATGTTAAATGGCATTATTCGGCAATTTCTTTATCAAGTAACTTGGGGTGATTTAGATTATTTAATTGTGGATATGCCGCCGGGTACGGGAGATGCTCAATTAACTTTGTGTCAGGCGGTGCCGATGGCTGGGGCTGTGATTGTTACAACTCCGCAAACGGTGGCGCTTCTCGACTCGCGCAAAGGTTTAAAAATGTTCCAACAATTAAAGGTGCCGGTGTTGGGAATTGTGGAAAATATGAGTTATTTTATTCCCCCAGATATGCCTGACCGGCATTATGATATTTTTGGGTCGGGTGGCGGCGAAAAAACAGCTAAGGAGTTGGGTGTACCGATGCTTGGTTGTGTGCCGATAGAAATTCATTTGCGCGAAGGCGGAGATGTTGGCGTGCCGGTGGTGGTTGGTCAACCAGACTCGGCTTCGGCAAAGGCGTTACGGGATATTGCTCAGCGCATTGCGGGTAAGGTTTCGATGGCGGCTTTGGCTTAAGATTTACGCGGCTAAAATGCCTGTTTTTTGGAGGGGCAATCGCTGGCTTTCCGGCCCGCGCAACTGGGGCTTAAGATAAGTGGGGCGGGCATCTTGCCCGCTTAAGAGTGGTTGCCCCCCTTGGGCAAGGCTGGAAAAGTTGAGTATGTTTGCTGTACACCGTACCTGAGAAGTTGGAGAGAGTGCCGGTTTAAAAGACAGATAAAATCTCAAATCTAAAATGATATAAGCTAGGAAAAGAAAATTTAGGAGTAAAAAAGATGATTCTCCCAGGTTCAGCAGTTCGGGTAAAAAATCCTGATGATATTTATTACAATTTTCAAGGACAAGTGCAACGAGTGACTGATGGTAAGGCAGCAGTTTTGTTTGAAGGAGGTAATTGGGATAAGTTAATTACTTTCCGCCTTTCAGAAATAGAAGTGGTGGATGCTACCGCCGGTCGAGGTAAAGGAAAATAAAATTTGTACGTTGTCATTTGTCCTTTGTCAAGCGTCATTTGTTTTTTGGGAAAATGTATTGTTTTTCATGTTTGAGAACTTAAAATCAATGACCAATGAAATGATACATAACGATAAATGACAACGGACAAATGACAAATGACATTTATTGATTAGAGGTTAAGAAAAATATGCGGCTTCCTCTCCCACAGTTTAATGCTGAGAATCGTCACCCGGATCATTTTGCGGAGGTGATTGAGACTTCGACGATGGAATTTTTGGCGCAATGTTTGGAACCGGAGGATTTGAATTTTCCGCCGATGCCGGCTTTTGGCAGTTGGGTGAAGGCGACGGATGAGGAGTCAGGAAATTTAATTTATGCGGTGGTTTATCATGCGACAACGGCGCCTATTGATTCGGTGCATCGGGCGAGGGCTTTGGGTTTGTCGTTGCAGGGTTTGAGGGAAGAACAACCACAGATTTTTGCGATGTTAAAAACAGAGTTTCGAGGGGCTATTGTGGGGTTTTCGCCGCCGGTGATCGGCAGAAATGGCAGCAAAAAACCGAGTCTGGTTTACCAGTATATTCCGCCACGTCCGCCACAAATTCACGCTAGTGTTTATCGCTGTGAACCGGCAGAAGTTGTGCATTTTAGTGAGGGGTTGGATTTTTTGCGGACGTTGTTGGAAGTGAAGGGGGCGCCGGTGGAAGCGCTGACGGCGGCGGCTATTCGTGATATTTATCAGTTCCGAAAAAGTGATCGAGAATGGTTGATTAAGGTGGGCCGGATGTTGAGTGTTTTGCTAAAGGATGATTATGATCGCTTACGGGTGATTTTAGGCCAAGTGCATCCTTGATTGTATTGCAAATAAATCGGCCATTTGCTCTATTTCAGAGAGAAGGGGTAAATATTACATACTAGAAAGCCTGTTTTTTAAGAAACTGCTTTTTTAGCTTACTAAACTTTGGCGGTAAATCTATCTTGCGGTGGATAGCCGGAGAGTCGCTGTTTGGTTAAAAATTAAATGAATTCAAGCGAAAATCAGTTGCCATCGGGAATAGTATAGGAAATTACATGGCTGCTGATGGCTATTGATGATTTTTATTTTTAACTGAGTTTTATGGAACACTATTCAGAAGTAATTAAGGAACCGATTCTGCCTTTTGCGATTTTGTTGGTGGTGATTTTAACGGTTCCAATTGTTTTTAGAAAGTTGCGGATTCCTGAGTTGGTGGGTTTGCTGGCGGCGGGGATTATTTTAGGCCCTTTTGGGCTAAATGTGTTGACAAATAAAATGCCCACAATGGAGTTGCTATCAGATATTGGGTTGCTTTACTTGATGTTTGTGGCAGGGTTAGAAGTAGATATTCAGCAGTTTAAGAGAAAGAAAAATCGATCCCTAGTGTTTGGGAGTTTGACTTTTATTATTCCGTTGATAGCGGGAATTTTGGTAGGTAGGCTGTTTGGTTTTGACTGGAATGCTTCGATTTTAATTGGTTCACTTTTGGCTTCCCATACGCTGCTGGCTTATCCAATTATTAGTCGATTGGGAGTGGTGGGAGATGAGTCAGTGGTGGTTACTATTGGGGCAACAATTTTTACAGATATTGGTGCTTTGTTAGTGTTGGCGGTTTGTGTGGCAGTGGAGGCGGGGAATTTTACTATAGTTCAGTTAATGACGCTTTTGTTGTCGCTGGTGGTTTATACGGCTTTGGTTTTGTTTGGTTTTGATTGGGCGGGACGGGAGTTTTTTAAACGAACGGGGGATGAGGAAGGAAATCAGTTTTTATTTGTTTTGTTGGTGGTGTTTTTGTCGTCTTTAGGTGCTCAGTTAATTGGGGTAGAAAAGATTATTGGGGCGTTTTTGGCCGGTTTGGCGGTGAATGATGTGGTGGGAAAGGGGCCGGTTGAGGAAAAGGTTGTTTTTGTTGGCAGTGTGCTGTTTATTCCGATTTTCTTTGTCGATTTGGGTTTGCTGATTGATGTGCCGGCTTTTTTAAAAAGTGTCGCTTCAATTTGGATGCCTTTGACGATTGTTTCGGCCTTAATTGGTAGTAAGTTTTTGGCGGCTTGGTTTTCGGCTTTGATGTTTCGTTATAATCGCCCGCAAATGCTAACAATGTGGTCGCTTTCTTTGCCGCAGGTGGGGGCAACTTTGGCGGCAACTTTGGTGGGATATCGGGCCGGTTTGCTGACGGAAGGTGTGTTAAATAGTGTAATTGTTTTAATGTTGGTTACGGCAACTTTAGGGCCGGTGATTACGAGTTTGGTTGCACCGGCTTTAACGCATGAAAGTCATGGGGAATTTGAAGGGGAAACCGCCCCGGCAACTGGAGAAATTTTCAAGAAAAATTTCCGGGTTGTGGTGCCGGTTTATAATCCCCAAACCCAAGAATTTTTAATTAAAATGGCGGCTTTGTTGGCGCGCCATGAAGGGGGAAAAATTGTGCCTTTGGCAATTGCAACGGCTCAGGCTCACATGGATACACCGCAAATGGAATCCGCTTTAGGCAGGGGTGAGTTGTTGTTAGAAACGGCGCAGCAACAAGGCTTGCAATTGGGGGTGGAGGTGGAGCCGGTTTTGCGAATTGATTATGATATTGACCGAGGAATTACGCACGCAAGCCGTGAGAAAGATGCAAATTTAATTGTCATGGGATGGGGGAAACGCACTGGTTTACGGGCTCGTTTGTTTGGAAATGTCATTGATAGCGTTTTGTGGGCGGCTCATTGTCCGGTTGCGGTGACGCGGCTGTTG
Source organism: Ancylothrix sp. D3o (assembly GCF_025370775.1). Taxonomy (NCBI): domain Bacteria; kingdom Bacillati; phylum Cyanobacteriota; class Cyanophyceae; order Oscillatoriales; family Microcoleaceae; genus Ancylothrix; species Ancylothrix sp. D3o. The sequence continues at coordinate 68,341 of NZ_JAMXEX010000006.1, forward strand.
AAATCGCCTCTGGAATTTCAACATATTTTGGTGCCGGTGGATAATTTGAGCTATGAAGCAGTTAGACCTTTAAAATTTGCTCAAATTTTGGCTCTTGAAAATGGCGCAAAGGTGACGGTTTTAAATGTGTGTGAGCGACGGACAACTGCGACGCGGATTGCTTGGATTGAGTCGCAACTTTCGGTTTTAGTTTCTAAGTGGATTGATTCTAATAAGGTGCAAGTTGAAATTAAATGTATTGCTGAGGGTGATGTCTCTAAGGTGATTTTGAAGGCGGCGGAGTCGGCAGATTTAGTGGTTTTGCGTTCTCTGCCTCGGCGCAGTGCAGCAGGGTTGGTTATCAGTGATGTTACAACTGAGTTGCTGGAAAAATTACGGTGTTCGGTGGTAATGTTGGGTGAGCCTAATCGACCTCTCTTACCGACTTTAAAGGATTCATCAAGCAGTAAAACTGTTTGAGAATCTGGTGGTTATTTTGAATTTATTTTTGGGATCTTATAAAGCAAAATCTTAAGGGTGTCGTTAACTCAGACACCCCTATTTCACTTGATGCCTAATAATTTCAAGGCTTGTCAATAGAAAAAAGGTTAGGGAGGGTAACAATTTAAACTGGTGCAGAATATAAGTGAGGAATGTTTTAATTTGGGGGGGTTTTCAATCAACAACTCTCACCCACCCCCGCCGTACATTATAAATGAGCCGATTGATGATGTCGTGTTCGTTTTCGCTGAGAGCTTCTTTAAGAAGGGCTGCTTTAATAAGCTGCCTATCTGTGCTAGTAACGACATTAGAAAACATTACTTGTCCGTAAAGTTCTTCAAGGGTGATTTGGTACAAATAGTTGGGAAATTGCATTTTTCCGGGGAAGGTTATGGTTTTCACTACACTACTGGTTATACAAAGGGGTTTCATGTTTTTGTGATGACGAGCGAAGCTATCTTTGACGGATTAATGATATTTGTCTATTTTGTAAAAAAATTTCTTTATTAACTGTGACACACATCCCCACAGCTTGTGATTTTAATCTCAATATGGCTGTGATGACAGTCTCAAAGGGTTAAGATTTAAATACATTGCCTTTTGTAGCAACCTTTATGAGTCTTTACCATCTCAAAGATTAAGTTATTGTGATATTTTTGGTTGGGGCGGGTAATCAGTTGTTATCGGTTATTTTAAAGGATTGTCGCCTGCTACAAAATTTTGAGAATTTCTGAATTTTTTAGCTGCTGGGGTATAGTAGCTATCGGTTAGTTGGTTATAGATAAGTTAAGCTTGGAAATTTAATTATTTTTTGGGTTTCCACAGCCATACTTCTTGGTTGCGATCTATGTACAGCGGCTGGACGGGAAAATTCATTGTTCTTTCGACTTCCGACTCAGGTCTAACAGTGGCTGTATAGATAAAGATGTCGCTAAATTCTGGTGGTATTTGAGGAATATTGGGATTAATAACTAATTGAAATCGCACTTTGGGATCAACTAAATAGCTTAAAGAAACTAAATTTCCATAGCTAGAGTTTGACAGGTTACTAACAACCAGCGGACGTTGACTTTGATTAATTTTCCTGGCAATTTCTGGGTTACTTTGGCCCCATTCTTTAATCCACCATGTATCAGCACCGGCACTAACTCCACAGGAAATCAGCCCTAAAAATATAAGGGTTAGCGTAATGAGTTTACCTTGGATTTGAGAAGCTGCGGAACTTCTATCAAATATTTTATAGGCAAGGAAATAAGAAACCGCCAAGCGGATACCTAAATAGCAGGGGATGAGATACCTGGCTTTTGTGGAGCGAATTCCACCGAAAGTTAAATCGGGCAGAATTATAGCCATTCCTGTTACCCCAACTAATGCCACAACCAATAACCAGACTCGGATAGGGGTGTGTCTTATTAAAAAATAAAAGGCATAACCCACTAAAGCCAAAATAGCTAAAATTATCAGGGCGCTTGGAATTAAATAAATTTTGGGAGAAGAGGAATTTGTATTGATATCAAAATAACCAGCCGCGATGTTTTTAACCCAGTTAATCCCTAAAGATTGCACTGTAATTGGTCTATCTATCCACTGAAGTCTTTGAACTACGGTTTTTCTACTAATTAATATACTTATTATCCAAGGTAAAAAACTTATGCCGGCAATCACCAAACTCAAACCAAACATTTTAAGGTTTTTAGTCCACCGGCATTTTTCAATGACCAGCATATAAATTGCGTGGGTGATTGCCACGAGCGCCGTTAAGAGATGGCTGTATAAACCTATAATAAGACTGAGGATATAAACGCCCCACCACCTCTTTTTTTGAAGCTTTATGCTGCGTAAAAAAGCGGCTGTTGAAACTAAAATTGTGACTGTCCACAAACTGTAAGGACGGGCTTCTTGAGCGTAAAGAACATGAAAGGGAGAAACGGCTATTAATCCAGCAGCAAGCCAGCCGGTGACTGAAGAGCTAAATAACTCTAGGCACAGCCAGTAAATACTGGGAAAAATAAGTAAACTAAAAATGGCTGACAGACTGCGAATGCTGGCAATGGAATAGCCAAAAGTCTGGCCCCAAAAGCGAGCTAAGATAAAATACAGAGGCGTTAGCTGAGGTTCTTCGGCGGCTAAACCCTGAACTGTATCGAACAAGGTTTTTTCGGGAGTAGGCTGTTGGAAGCGTTGTAAATCTTGAGGGGTAAGAATTTGGCCGGTGGCCACTTGTTTGACAATTTCTGATTCCCTGTAGCCAGAAATGCGTAAAGAAGTAAAAGTTTCGTCGTACCAGTAATATTTTTTATCGATATTAAAAAAAAGAAAAGATGCACCGATTGCTATTAAGCAGAGGATAGAGTACCTGAATTTATTTGTCATTTCACAGGTCGGGTTAAACAGTTTTCTCTCTGCTAAAATAGCACAACCTAGCTAAAACTTCAGCGTTGGAGAGGACTAAATTATCCGCTTTTTAGCTTCCATGATAGTAGGGGTGCTGCTTTAATCTTCTTGAGATTTAAAACCTATTCTTTTGCTGCCTTGGAGGGTTAAAAAACCAGCTAGTAAACCTAAGCCTAACAAGGTACGGGGTTCGGGGACAGAGACAGAGGGGGCTTCTTGCCAGGACGCTTTTACAAAGAAGTCGTTGGTATCTCTGTCGCCGACAAAGCCATCATCCCAAGCCAGGGTGTAAGAAGTTTCTGAGTTGGGGGTAAAGACAGTCGATACGGGAGAAGAGGAATCCACGATCTTGTCTGGGGTGCTGCGATAGCCCCATTTGGTAGTATCGATTTGAATTTTTTCGTAACTTTGGAGAACTAACTTGTAGTCGGTTTGGGCTTGGAAGGTAAACGATGCGAAGCATTGTAACACGGAAATGCCACAAGTGCCCTGCCAATCGTTGACGTTAGTGTGCTGAATATCCGCGTTTTGAGTTTCTTTGAGCAGAGAAATAAAACTGCCACCGGCCTGCTGGACACCAAAATCTGACTTATAGATGCCCTGTGACTTCAAAAACTCAAAATTTACAGTCGTATCTTTATCAAAACGGATGCCGCTGTTAGCAAAAAGGTTAGAAGCTTGTGCGGGGGGAGAAACGCCAAAGCTCAAGACGCTTACAGCGCTAATGAGGGCAAAATCTTTGAGGAATTTCATATTATGCTCCTGAAAATCTCACTTTTGAGATGCTCCTGACCTGAGTAGTTGACAAACGAGAGGTTATTTTAAGCCTTTACGGTAAGCCCATTCTACTTAGTTCTGGGTTGTTTTGCACCTTGCCGGTGGTAAGTTTAGAGAAATTTGCTTAAGTCTTTACAATGGGTAAAGTTTTTGTGAAGTTGTGAAATTATCTACATTTTTTAACTTCTTCAAAACTTTTAGGTGATAAGTTTTTTGTTTAGGTTTTAGCCAGAGAACTTGGAAAGCTTTTTTGGGTATTTTCCAAGCTGCTGACCTGCATTGTACAGAATAGCCCTATTGCTGATCATAAAGCAGAGGGCATCAGCACCGATACAGTAAAATTACTATTTTGGTGAAAAAGAACAGCTAAAGCTTCTCAGTAGAATTACGCAAACAGGTCAAATCACCGGCACTGCAAAGGAGTGGGCCGGTGAGTTTGGGAACGATAAAAGAACCGCTTAAGGAGGGGGGTGGTTAAATTTAGCGGACTTTTGCGTAGGGGGAAGGGGTAGAGCCTTTGGCACCATTGGCGACCAAACCCAGCACCGAAGCGCCAGAAATTTTTAAGCCTTCCATTGCTTTAATTAAGACGGAGCGGTCGGTTTTTTCCATGCTGACGACTAAAACCATGCCATCGGTATGGGCGCCAATGATGTTGGCATCGGCCAGACCGACCAAAGGCGGGGTATCATAAATTACCAAATCAAAAAATGCCTGAAATTGCTCCATCAAATAAAGCATTTTGTTGGAAGACAGTAATTTGATTGGGTCTGGTGGAAGTGAGCCGGCAGTCAGAACAAATAAATTATCCTGACCAGGGATTTCTTCTGACCAAACACTGTGAGCGCGTTGAATGACATCATTGAGACCCATATCGGTGGCAATGGCATCACTGAGACCGCGTACATTGGGGAGGCCAAGTTTAGTATGAATTTTAGGACAGCGCAGATCAGCATCGACGAGTAAAACGCGCTGACCGATGGCGGCGGCGGTTTGGGCGAGGTGGACAGCGACTGTGCTTTTGCCGTCACCGATGGAGGCTGAACCAATAGCAAAAGAGCGGATCGGGTTTTGGGGGTTGAGTAAGCGGATGTTGGTGTAGAGATAGCGGAAGGCTTCTTTGACCGGTTTGGTGGTGTCGGTGCGAGAAGAGGTGTTGACATTGCCCAAAACCAGATTTAAGCCGCCGGTGGACGACGGCGCGGTTGTCAGGGGTTCAGAGGTCGGTGGAACATTAACTTTGTCGAGAGTTTTGGCATAGGGAATGACTCCCAACAGAGGCAATTTGGTAGCAAATCGCGCTTCTTCGGGCGTGTGGAAAACAGTGTTAAGGACTTCCACCAGAAAGCCGACGCCGATCCCCAACAACAAGCTCAACACAACCACAATGGCTAACTGACGGCTGGTTTGTGAAATCGTAACGGAGATGAGGCGGCCTTCTTCATCCTTAATCAAATCGGGTTTAGCAACAAGCGTCCAGTTGACCTGTTGTTGAGCAGCACCGAGTTGCATGGTTTCGCGTTTTTCTAAAAACAGCTTCAGGCTGTCGGTGGCGACTTCTAGTTCTCGTTGTAGGTCGGTATATTGACGCAAAACCGAGGGAAATTGCTCGATTTGTTGATTTAAAACGTCTTGACTTTCAGACAGTTGGCGTTCACGGGCTTCTAGTTGGCGAATCTGACCGGCAATATTTTCAAGGGCAGCTTGTGCTTGTTGTTGCAGCGATTGGTTGAGACTTTTCTGTTGTTCACGCAAAGACTGGATCGGGGCGCTGTCATCATAAAAAATTGCCGAGTTAATAGAGAGTTGATTGTTTATGGCATTTAACTGTCCGATGATACTTTCGTAGGCTTTAGGGTTAACCTGTACCAGCCAGGTTGTATCGCCTCTATCTAGTTGCTGTTGGAGGTTGTTGTAGTAGGCACGGGTTTCGGCGAGTTGGGTTTGCACATCCAACAAACGGATGGCTAAAACGTTGGATTGATCCGCTTGACTTCTGCTGGTAATTTCTGGCAGGCTGAGGTTGGATTCTTGCCGCAGTTTTTGCAATTGAGCTTGCAGTTTGTCTACCCGCTGGCGCAATTCGGGAAGCTGAGAGTCTATAAAACTAATTGCCTTTTGAATTTGGCTGAGGCGTTCTTTGCGGCTGTAATCGAGAACGTAGTCTGCCAAAGTGTTGAGAACCAATTTAATTTTTTGGGGCTCTTCGTCTTGGTAAGTAAAATTTAACAGTTTTGTGCCGGCTTGTTTGCCATCTCTTTCATACATAACCCGGCTGATTGAGAGCCTATTTACCAGCGAGCTATAGCTAATACTATCGGGATCTTTTACTTTTGCTTTTAATTGATCAATGACTGGGGCAAGAATTTCGGGACTTTTGAGCAGGCGAATTTGAGTTTGATAATCGAGTAAACTAGAGTCTTCAACGGCAGCGCCAATTCTGCTGATATCGCCGACACCTTCATTAACGCTTTGCGCTTGTAAAAACAGTCGAGCGATCCGGCCTTCGGCTGTGACTGGCTCAACTAAGACACGAAAACTGCCTTGATATTCTTTAGGAATTTGCTTGTTGTTCCAAACCACCGCACTGCCGGCGGCGGCGCTGATGGCGACTGCCACGCCCAACATGACGATCAGGCGGCGGCGGACGGCGGAAAACACCCAAGCTAAATCAAGAGCCTGTTCTTCGCCTTCGCCGGGGGTGACGGCTTTGCTGTTGGCCGTTAGGGATGTAGGCGGGGGGCTGTTGCGTTTGGAGTTTGGGGATTGAAAGTGATATTCTGTATCCATTTTCCGGGGGGTGTTTGCTTTAATGAAGAGTCAACAATTTTGAATTTAAAATCCTAGTAATCTTAATAATTCGATAATCCGAGCCGGAATTGACACCGCTCCCAGGGTGCCGGCAGCAGGGCTTAAACCCAAATTTAAAGCGTCTACTAAGCTGGCAGTGCGGGAGCTTTTAACAAAGATGACATCGTTGTTGGAAAGGATGGGATTGGTTAGTTCATTGAGGGATTGGCCTAAGTCTAGGCTAAGAGTGCGCCTAGTGACGGTGCCGTCAAGGTTGAGACGAATTAGATCAATTTGATCGGTTTTGGCGCGGCTTTGGATGATGCCCCCTGCTGCTAGGATAGCTTGATTTAGGCCGGTGTTGGCGGGAACTTGTACGGGGCCGGGCCGGTTGACTTCTCCAACAACTGTAACTTGTATGGCAGCCGGAGCTAGGGTTGTTTTGCCAATTAAGCTGGCTTCTGCGGGGCTTAAATCGGTTGCAGTGGGAACGATAATCGTATCTCCATTTTGAACGATGGTGTCTTGAGTGGCATCCCCGGTTTGCAGTAATTGCCAGAGATTTATATTAAATATTTGTTGGCCGGCTGTTTTGGTCAGCCTACGGATTTGAACTTGGCGCAGGTCTGCTTGTGGGCGAATACCGCCGGCGAGTTGGATAGCTCTGGTGACGGTGGGTAGTCCGACATTGTTATCAATGGTGGTGTTTCCTCCGAGCAAAACGTAACTGCCGGGGCGGTTGATTTCGCCGATGATGGTGATGTTGCGTGGTTGCTCAGCGGGGGTACCAAAACTGGCGGCTGAGAGTTGGATAGCTTCGGTGAGGTTGATGTTTGTGGAGGGGGGGACAAAGATGGCATCTCCATCTCGCAGGGTGATGTCGCTGGTGAGGAAGCCGGTTTGCAGGTATTCCCAAAGGTTGAAGGTGAGCAGTTGTTCGGGTGCGTTTCCGGGCCGGCGTCGCAGTTGGATGCGGCGAATATCGGCGCTTTGGGTGACTCCTTGGGCTCGTTCGAGGGCTTGGACTAGGGTAGGAAATTGAACTGAGGGGACGTTTCCTGAACCGGAGGTCAGGGGTATAGCGTAGGAGCCGGGCCGGTTGACTTCGCCGGAGATCCAGATGTTCATTGGACGGGCGGCGGATAAGCTGACGGTAATTATGGGCCGTCTGAGGATGCGGGAGTAGGCTGCTGAGATGTTGTCCGCTGCTTCTTGGAGGGTTAAGCCTTGGACGGATATGCCGCCGATGAGGGGCATTTGAATGGTGCCGCCGGCCGGGATTTGGTATTGTCCGCTAAGTTGGGGTAGGTCGTAGATGTCGATGCGGATATTGTCTCCGCCTCCCAAGGTGTAGACGCCTTGAGTAGGGGGTGCTGCGTTGGCCGGTGCTTGTGGTGGTGTCAGAAATGGCGATGGGGTGTTGGCCGGTGCTTGTGGTGGTGTCAGAAATGGCGACGGGGTATTGGCCGGTGCTTGTGGTGGTGTCGGAAATGGCGACGGGGTGTTGGTCGGTGCTGGTGGTGGGGGGGGGGCGGTTGTTGGGGGTGGTATGTTTGGCAATTGTGCCAAGCTAGGAGAGGCGACAGCTAGGGCGCTTACTGCCAATAGGCTAAGGCTTGTTAGGATTTGAGCGATAGGTTTTGATACCGCACGGGGCATAATCTTCTAAGATTGCTTGATTCTTTCAATTTAGCTGGAGAAGGGAAATTCTGCAAAATTTAAGTCAGGGTTAAGTTAAAGGGTAGATCAAGAAAGTGGGGCTGACTTTAACTCTAGGTTGTTGCTGTGCTTGGGGGTGTGGTGTTGGCTGCCGATAGAAATTCTTAGAATAAGTTGGCAATAAATTTTTTAAGGTAAAAATTGGTGATTAAGCCATGAAAGAGCTTTTAGGAAATCCTTTAATTTTGTTGATTTTGGCCGGTCTGGGGATTGTCTATGGTTTGATGATTTACAATACTGTTGCCAAAAATGAAAAGGTTGCTAGTACGTTTGAGAAAATTGCTATAGGAATCTTTATTTTTACGATTTCAGGCGCTACCGGCGTGACGGTGATGCCTTTTACAAAATTTCATCCCTCTGTGATTCATAACGCCGAAACAAAAGATATTACTATTATTTTACATTTGGCTTTTTATGGGAGCCTTTTGATTCTTTTATCTCCGCGACTTGTAAGTGGGGGTAAAAATTTGGTTCCTGCTATTATGAAATTTTTGGCCACCGATCCCAGTTTAGCACTTTTTTTAATATGGATGAGTATATCTGCTGGTTGGTCGGATACGCCTATGATCACATTCAGAGCATCTCTTGTGTATTTAGAAGTAACTTTTGTGGCGATTTATTTGGCAAAACAGTACACTTGGGAAGAATTATTTGCTGTGTGGCGGTGGGTCAACTTTTTTGTATTAATTTGGAGTTTAGCTAAACCCAATGCTTCTGTTAGGGCGGACATGGCAGGGTGTTGGAGTGGGATTCTAGGGCACAAAAATCAGTTTTCGTTTTTTATGGCACAAACGGCGGCTTTGTGGTTTGTTTTTGGAGCTTATAATCCAAAGAAACGTTTGATGGCTTTTGTGATTGGTATTTTAGCTTTGATTGGCTTGCAAAAAGGATGCAGCGGCGCGAGTCGAATTTTAACGGTGATTTTGATTGCGCTATGGGGTTCGTTGAGTTTTCTAAAAAAGTTGCCGGTGCAGTGGGCTTTTGTGTCTGTGATTCTTTTTATGGTGTTGAGTATTTGTGTTGGAATTGTAGTGCTGGATAATTTAGAGGCAATTGTGGTGGGCAAGTTGAATAAGGATATGACTCTCACAGGTCGAACTTTATTTTGGCCGCAGATTGTGGATTTTATCAACAAACGTCCCCTGACCGGTTATGGGTTGGCGGGATTTTGGCAGCCTTGGCGAGGTTTGGATAATCCGGCGGGGCCGATCATTGAGCCAAAAAGCAGTTTTATTCCTCCTCATTCTCATAATGGTTTTTTAGATTTGGCTTGTGATCTGGGATGGGGGGGTTTGGCGTTATTTATCATTTCTTTTTTTGTTAATGTTTTTAAAGGGGTCGTGTATCTAACGCGGGATAAACTTCCTTATGCTGGCCTGCCTTTGTTTTTCCTAACCTATGCGTTGATGACAAATCTAACGGAAACGGGTTGGTTTGGAACGACAAGTATTTGGTTTTGGTATATTGTTGTATCTGTGCGTACAGGTTTAGACACAACATCTAAAAATTATTGAATAACTTTGCAGTTTTTGCTAAGTGGAGAAGTTTATAATAGAGGAACTGTTAACAAGGGTCTGCCCGTTGTTGGAGGTAGAAAATGACCACGATTTCGCTATCTTCATAGGCAGGCCGGTGATCTAAGTCTGAAAAAGTCTATTCTCTACCACAATGGGTGAGCGTTCTAATGTTTGATAAGCTTAAGGCGATTTATCAAAAGTTGAGTCCAGGTTTCCGTCAAGTGTTGAGCAATACAGCCTGGTTGTTTGGAGAAAAAATTTTGCAAATGGCCTTGGGTTTGCTGGTAGGGGTTTGGGTGGCTCGCTATTTGAGTCCGCAAAATTTTGGCTTGCTTAATTATGCGACGGCGTTGGTGGGACTTTTGAGTCCGGTGGCGACTTTGGGGTTAAGCTCAATTGTGGTGCGGGATTTGGCCCGCGATTCGTCCCATAGAGAGGAAATTTTGGGGACGGCTTTTGTGTTAAAACTACTAGGGGGTTTGGCAACTTTTGCGGCGACTTTTGCTTTGGTAATGGTGTTAAATCCCCAGGATAAGCTAACGCATTGGTTGGTCGCCATTGCTGCCACGGGAACGATTTTTACTTCTTTTGATGTGATTGATTTTTGGTTTCAGTCGCAGGTGCAATCTAAATTTACGGTTTGGTCTACTAATACGGCTTATATTTTAATTAATGTTGTCAAGATTACGCTGATTCAAATGAGGGCATCGCTGGTGGCGTTTTCTTGGGCTTTGACGGCGGAAAAGGCGGTGGCTGCGGTGGCGCTGCTCATAACTTATAATTTGAAAGGGTATAAGTCGAGGGCGTGGCGTTTTAGTTGGGTGAGGGCAAAGGAATTATTGTCACAAAGTTGGCCGCTGATTATTTCTGGTTTTGTAATTATGATTTATATGCGGATTGATCTGGTGATGTTGGGTCAAATGCGAAATTCGGCGGAGGTAGGGGTTTATTCGGCGGCGGTGAAAGTGGCGGAACTTTGGTATTTTATCCCAGGATCGGTGGTGCAATCAGTTTTTCCGAAAGTGGTAAAAGCTAAGGATAACGATGAGAAGATTTATTATGAACGCTTGCAACAATTGTTTAATTTTATGGCTTGGATTTCTTATGCAGTTGCGATTCCAATGACGTTTTTTTCTAATCAAATTGTTTGGTTGCTTTATGGGCCAAAATATGCGGATGCGGCTCCCTCGCTGGCGGTGTTGGTGTGGGCTGGCTTGTTTGTGTCTCTGGGCTTAGCAAGAGGGCCTTGGTTAATTACGGAGGGGCTGATGAAGTATTCCGCAGGTACGGCAGCGGTGGGGGCGGTTATTAATATGATTTTTAATTTCTTGTTGATTCCCAAGTATGGGGGTTTAGGGGCGGCGATTGCTACGGTTATTGCTCAGATGTTTGCTTCGTATGGTGCGAATTTATTTTATCCAAAAACTCGGCCTATATTTATACAGCAAACAAGAGCGCTTTTAGGATTAGGTTTGATAGATTTTATCCAGAGGAAATTAAAAAAAGATTAAAACAGTCAAAAATTATTTATCTATAGCTAGAATTAGATGGCAGATAATCAAGCAAGGGAGTGGAAAACTAAAACAAAAAAATAATGCTAAAAATGTCGGCGATGGGTTTTTAATAGCTAACACCATTACGATAAAAATAAGGAGGACAAATGTCAGAGATAGAAGGTTTAAATAGAAAATTGAAAACGCCGGTTGCTTTTTTTATTTTTAAACGCCCATACACCACTGAGAAGGTATTTGAGGTAATTCGTCAAGCGAAACCGATGAAACTTTTGGTAGTGGCTGATGGCCCAAGGGCAGACCGAGCGGGTGAGGCTCAAAAGTGCGCTGCTGTTAAGGCTATTATAGATAGGGTTGATTGGGACTGCGAAGTTCTCAAGAATTATTCTGATGTCAATTTGGGATGTAAAAATCGGGTTTCTAGTGGGTTAGATTGGGTATTTAAGACGGTGGAAGAAGCTATTATTTTAGAGGATGATTGTTTGCCGAATCTCAGTTTTTTTCGGTTTTGTGAAGAGTTACTAGAAAGGTACAGGAATGATGAGCGGATTATGATGATTAGCGGAACAAACTATGTGGGAGAGTGGAAGTCTGGCAGTCAAAGCTATCATTTTTCTTATTATGGAGGGATATGGGGCTGGGCTTCTTGGCGGAGAGCGTGGAAAAATTATGATGTTAAGATGCAACTCTGGGAGTCGGAAGAAGTCAAGAATAGAATCAGGGATGTTCTGGCTAATGAATCTCAGTATAAAGTTCGGGCAAAACAGTTTGAAGAAACCTTTTTAGGAAAAATAGATACTTGGGATTACCAGTGGAGTTTTGCCCGTTTGTTGCAGTCTGGTTTATCGGTGGTTCCTTGCAAGAATTTAATTGCTAATATTGGTTTTGGAGAAGATTCTACTCACACAAGTTCTACATCATCTGGAGTTTCTGAAATGCTAACTTATGATTTTAATTTTCCAATTATGTTCAATGAATTTACGGCTGTGGATAGAACGTACGACCAAAAGCTTTTTGACACGATAATTTCACCCAGGAGAGATTTATTGGCAAAAATCAAGAATAAGTTTAATAAAAGGTAAAAAAAACCCTATCTTATTTTTTTCAAAAAATCCGCTCATAAAATAAAAACCCAGAGGAAAAATGCAAACTATCAGCCTGCTAGACACTTCAATTTGTAGCTCTAATTTAGGAGATCAAATTATTATGGATTCTGTTCAAAAGCATTTGGACAGTTTATTTGATGCTCTTTTTATTCATATGCCCACTCACGATGTGATTTCTAAAGAATCTTATCAATTTATGAAAAAGAGTGATTTTATTTTCGTGGGAGGGACAAATTTGCTCTCTTCTAATATGAATTCTTACAATCAGTGGAGAGTGAGTTTGTGGGATGCTATGTTTGTCAAAAACATAATTTTGATGGGTGTGGGTTGGTGGCAATATCAAAACTTGCCTAATTTCTATACTAAAACTTTATACCATAGGCTGCTGAGTAAGCAATATTTACATTCAGTCAGAGATAGCTATACAGAAAAGCAGTTAAAGGCGATTGGCATCACTAATGTCATCAATACGGCTTGTCCGACGATGTGGAATTTGACCGAGGAGCATTGTGCGGAGATCCCCAAAGAAAAATCCTCATCGGTGCTGGTGACGTTTACGGAATATAACCAAAATCCAGAATATGATGCAGCTTTGGTCAAATTGCTTAAGAAAAATTATGAGGAAATTTACTACTGGACACAACAGCCAAAAGACTATCAGTATATGAAGGATCTGGGCGGGGATAGTGTGATTTACCTCAAACCTAATTTAAAAGCTTTGGATGAAATTTTAGAAACGCGCAGAGTTGATTATGTGGGGACTCGATTGCACGCGGGGGTTCGGGCGTTGCAATACAAAAGACGAAGCTTGATTTTATCGGTGGATAATCGGGCAGCGGAGATTTCTAAGGATACCAATTTGCCGGTTATTTCGCGCGATGATGTGTCGGGAATTGCTGATCGTATTAATTCCGTATATGAAACGCAAATAAAACTCCCCACTGACCAAATTAAGAAATGGAAAAGCCAATTTCGTTAAGGTTTTTTGGGTGTAAAAACAAAGAAAAGAATGTGGATATAATTGAAAAGTGATCTTAGAATTGGTAGAAATTGAGATCGGCATCATGCTGATCTCACTCCGGTTAAATTTTTATTAGGTTAGTCAAAATATGAAAGTATTGTTAATTAGTAAATCGGATGATGGTGGGGCCGGTCGAGCGGCCTATCGGCTGCATCAAGGCTTAAAAAAAGCTGGTGCAAGTTCCCAAATGCTCGTAGAATTGAAGACCAATAAAGACCGCTCAGTTTTGGAACCGGAAACTTTTTTAGCAAAATTAAGCGGAAAATTAAAATTAACTGAACGCTTAGATGCTCTGCCCTTAAAGCTTTATAACCGTCATCCTGTGAGTGATTTTTCACTACAGTGGTTGCCGCATAAAATGCTTTCTAAAGCGGTAAATAGCAATGCCGATGTAATTAATTTGCATTGGGCGTGTCATGGTTATTTATCGATTGAAAAGCTGGGCAAAATAAAGCAGCCGGTGGTTTGGACTTTACATGATATGTGGGCATTTACCGGCGGTTGCCACTACAACGGTGAATGTGAGCGCTATATTGATTCCTGTGGCAGTTGCCCACAAATAAAAAGCCATAAAGAAAATGACTTTTCCCGTTCGGTGTGGCAGCGCAAACAAAGAGCTTGGAAAAATCTTAATTTAACAGTGGTGACACCGAGCGTCTGGCTGGCACAATGTGCGGCTTCGAGTTCGCTACTCAAAGACTACCGAATTGAAGTGATCCCCAACGGATTAGATATACAAAAATATAAACCTCTTAATCGGCAATTTGCGCGAGAATGCCTGAATTTACCACAAGATAAAAAACTAATTTTGTGTGGGGCAATGGATACCGGCGATCAGCGGAAAGGCTTTTACTTATTGAAACCAGCCTTAGTAAATTTAGGAAAATTAGGATGGGATGATAAGGTAGATTTAGTGATGTTTGGAGCTTCAGAACGAGACACCCCCGAAAACGCTTTAAAAATTCACTATTTGGGTCGATTACATGATGATACAACTTTGGCTTTAGCCTATGCAGCGGCGGATGTATTTGTGGCTCCTTCCACACAAGATAATTTGCCAAATACAGTAATGGAATCTCTAGCTTGCGGCACTCCTTCTGTAGCTTTTAAAATTGGCGGAATGCCGGATTTAATAGAACATCAACAAAACGGTTATCTGGCAAAACCTTTTGAAATTGATAGTTTAGCTGAGGCTATTATCTGGGTATTAGAAGATCCAGAGAGGCACAAAAAACTTTGTTATCGCGCTCGTGAAAAAGCAGAACTAGAGTTTACTGTAGAACTGCAAGCACATCGTTATTTATCTTTGTTTGAGGAAGTAGCTAAAGATAAAAAAGCGGCTCAGTTCAGTTGATTATAATGTTGAGGATAAAAAGATTGAATGTTTATTTCCATTTTAAGGCCGATATAATTTCGCTTAATATTACATAAGGCAAGGTTTTAGTTATAAATATTTTCAAGAAAATATCAACTTAACCTAGCTGTTTAAGGTGGCGGATTATTCAGGCGTGCTTTTTTTAAGGGAAAATTTGGGAACACCAAAAACTAAATTAGCCGCTCATTAGCAAGTTGCCTTTTTATGAAATCTTGCTAATTTGCGCGATTGAATAATATAATAAATCGCTGCAAATCTACTAAATCCAATACTCGTGAAGTTTTGTAACTAATTTTTGAAGAGTTTGTTTGAGAATTATTTAAGTTTTTTTAATTATTTGGCGATTGATGAATTCCCGCCGGCATCTAGGGAACCATAGAAAATGAAACCAAAACCAGCAAAGGTAAAAACTATGAATGAGTATGAATTACTAAAACGCTATTCCGCCGGCGAAAGAAATTTTAAAGGAGCAAATCTCAAGGCAGCCAATTTAATAGGAGTGACGCTTAACCACGTTAACTTGACGGCAGCGAACCTGAAGGATGCTTCTTTTGCACGGGCCAATTTGAGCCGCTCTTTTTTACTGGAGGCGCAGTTATCGGGGGCGTTTTTGTATGGGGCTGATTTAAGTTTTGTGAAGCTGAAAGGTAGCAGTTTAGTTGAGGCAGATTTAACGAAAGCTGATTTACAAGGTGCTCATTTGGCAAATGTGGATTTAGCTGGGGCAAAACTCAGCGGGGCAAAACTTAATTGGGTGACGCTTTTTCGGGCGAATTTACCAGGTGTTAATTTGTGTGGTGCGAATCTTGATGGTATTAATTTACGTTCGGCAAATTTGGCCGGTGCTAATCTTAACTGGACAAATTTAAGCGGCGCGAGATTGAGTGGTGCTTGCTTAAAAGGAGCGCAAATGAATAATGTTAAGTTGAACCGAGCTTTTTTAAACGGCTTAAGTTTGGAAGGGGTAAATTTCAGCGGTTTGGAACTGCAAGAAGTTAAAATGAATGGGGCAAAATTGCAAGGTTCCAATTTTACGGGCGCGGATCTGAGTGGCGCTCAATTGCGTTTGGTGACGTTTGATGAGGCAATTCTCCAACAAGCGGATTTGCATAATGGAAATCTGCGCGACGCTCGTTTTACCGGCGCCAATTTAATGAAAACAGATTTGCGGGAAGCTGATTTAAGAAATGCTGATTTGAAAGGGGCTAATTTGAATTTGGCTAATCTTGCCGGTGCTGATTTACGAGGAGCAAATTTACAAGGAGCCTATTTGTGGGGGGCTGATTTGGATGGGGTGAATTTGGAAGGGGCAGATTTGCGGGGTGCTTCTTTGCGGGATGCGGCAATTGCGGGGGCAAATCTGCGGAATGCTCTTTTGGATGGGGCGGTTTTGCCTGGTGGTAAACTCTGCGCTTAATTTAGGGGTAGGTTGGGTATTTTAACCCAATCTACAAATAAATATTGTCAAGTAAGGCTAGTTAGTATGGGATGGGTTTAGGTGTGAGTACCGATGCGGTGCTGGCTTTGGTAAGTGTTAAGTTTTTCAACTAAATTGTTGTTTTTCAACTTTAAACTGTAAAATTTATCTAGTATAGATATTGTAGTTTTTCGCCCCACGCAGGCGAGAACTGTTAATTTTATTTTTAATAACGAAATGCTGAGTTAATAAAAATGAAAGAAAGTTAATTAAGTCTCTTTTGTAAGGCGGAGTAATTTCCCATGTTAAACGAAATCAAACCTTTTGTGATGCTGCGGGGGAGAAAAACTAAAATGGATGTTTCGGAATTATTGAGAAGATATGCAGCCGGGGAAAGAGATTTTCAAGAGATAAATCTGATCGGGGCTAATTTGGAAAGAGCCCATTTAGCGGGAGTCAATTTTGCGGGGGCTTATTTGTCGGCGGCTTGTTTAAGTCGGGCGGTTTTGACGGGGGCAAATTTGACTGGTGCGTTTTTACATCGGGCGGATTTGAGTTATGCCAAACTCAATGAGGTGAGGTTGACAGATGCGGATTTAACTAAAGCTAATCTTAAAGGTGCTTATGTGGTTAAGTCGCTTTTGAATGGGGCAAAATTAAGCGGGGCTGTTTTGTCTGGGGTGAATTTGAGTTTGTCGAATTTGCGGGGTATTAATTTGTGTGGGGCAGATTTGCGGGGCATTAATTTGCGTTCGGCTTGTTTGGTGGATGCTAATTTGAATTGGGCAAATTTAAGTGGGGCAAGATTGAGTGGTGCTCGCTTGCGCGGGGCTTTGTTGAATGGAGCAAAATTGACGGGGGCGTTTTTAAATGGGGTTGATTTAAATGGTTTAGATTTGGATGGGGTGAATTTAAGTGCGACAAAGTTGAGTGGGGCTAATTTGAGTGGGGCTAATTTATCTGCAACTAATTTGAGTTATTCTCAGTTGAGAGTTACGCTTTTGACTCGCTCAATTTTGCACGCGGCAAATTTAATGGGGGCGAATTTGGCAAAGGCAGATTTGTGTGAGGTAGATTTGAGTAAGGCGGATTTGTGTGAGGCGGATTTAACGGGGGCGGATTTAACGGGGGCGAATTTGAATAAGGCAAATTTAGAGGATGCAGATTTAAGTTTGGCTTCTTTGCGTGGTGCTTATTTATGGGGGGCTAATTTGAATGTGGCGCAGGTACGAGGGGCTGATTTGAGAGGGGCTTCTTTGCGGGGTGCTAAATTGAATGGGGCTGATTGGAAGGAGGCAATTTTAACGGGGGCGACGATGCCGGATGGAAGTGTTCACGAGTAAAAATGGTAGGATTTTTGTTGTTGAGGGGCCGCTTTTGAGCTAGGGTTTGAGATAGCTGGTGCAGTTAATTAATATGCAGATTAGCCCAAAATGTATGATTATTCCTCTACTCTACCAAACCCCCCACCACCCGGAGTTTCAATTCCAAAAACATCACCGGCATTCATTTCAACAACGGCGGTACTTCCTAATTCTTCAACACCCGCATTTTCCCGCACAACATAATTTTTTCCAAGAGAACCGGCATCCCCACCATTTAACCCAAAAGGCGGAATAATTCTGCGTCCTGATAATATTCCCGCCGTCATTTTTTCCAAAAATTGCACACGCCTCACAACCCCATTACCGCCACAAAATTGCCCCTTGCCACCGCTATTTTCCCGAATACCAAAATGAGTTAAAAGGACAGGAAAACGCCATTCTAAGACCTCTGGATCAGTCAAGCGTGAATTTGTCATGTGGGTATGCACCCCATCGGTACCATTAAAACCAGAACCGGCCCCGGAACCGCCGCAAATTGTCTCATAATATTGATAGCGTTCATTACCAAAGGTGAAATTATTCATGGTGCCTTGAGACGCCGCCATTACCCCCAACGCACAATACAAAGCGTCGGTAATATTTTGCGAAGTTTCGACATTCCCGGCAACTACCGCCGCTGGATAAACGGGGTTAAGCATACAACCTTGGGGAATAATAATTTCCAGAGGTTTAAGACAACCGGCATTTAAAGGAATATCATCATCAACTAAAGTGCGGAAAACATATAAAACTGCGGCTTTACAAACAGCAGCCGGTGCGTTGAAATTGCTATTAAGTTGAGGTGAGGTGCCGGTGAAATCAACTTTAGCACTGCGGGTGTTTTTATCAATCGTAATTTTGACTTTTATTTCCCCGCCGTTATCCATTGGATAGCTAAATTCGCCATCGTTTAAAACTTCAATAATACGGCGGACTGATTCTTCAGCATTATCTTGCACAAAACCCATATAAGCTTGCATAGTTTCTATGCCATAGTGCTCTACCATTTTAAGAAGTTCTTGAACTCCCCTTTCATTGGCGGCAATTTGTGCTTGTAAATCTGCTATATTTTGGCTTGTATTTCGCGCTGGATATTTGCCAGAGTTGAGGATTTCCAGTAATTCTTTTTGGCGGAAATTGCCGTTTCTAACGAGCAAGAAATTATCTAAAAGTATGCCTTCTTGTTCTACCGTTGTGCTGTTGGGAGGCATAGATCCGGGAGTGATACCACCGATATCTGCGTGGTGTCCGCGTGAAGCGACATAAAACAGGATTTTTTCCTTGTTTTCTGCTTGAGAAAACACCGGCGTTATAACGGTAATATCAGGTAAATGAGTTCCGCCGTTGTAGGGGTTATTAGAAACATAAACATCGCCGGCTTTTATGCTATTTGCGTCAGCATAAATTAAAGCTTTCACACTTTCACTCATTGAGCCTAAGTGTACGGGAATATGAGGCGCATTAGCAACAAGTTCGCCGTTTTGATCAAAAATTGCACAGGAAAAATCGAGACGTTCTTTGATATTCACAGATGAACTGGTATTCTGAAGAGTAATCCCCATTTGTTCGGCAATAGAACGAAAAAGATTGTTAAAAATCTCCAACATCACAGCATCAGATTTATTAACCGCAGATGAACGCTGATTAACGCGGATAGATTGATCGGCGTTCATCCTGCTTCGGTGGTTTAAAATTAAATAATTTCTTGCAGTTAATTCTGCTTGCCATCCGGTTTCTATAACATTAGTGCCGGTCGCTTCAATAATAATAGCCGGCCCGCTAATTTTATCTCCTGGTTGCAACTCATTTCTCTGAAAAACCTGCACTTCTTGCCAAATTCCACCGCTATACATTTGCACACTAGAAACCGGCACCGGCAACCCATCATTTTGACGCGAAATTATCCCCTCATCAGGCACATCATTTTTCGCCACAACCTCCACCGAAATTGCCTCAACAATTAAACTTTTTTCCATCACAAACCCATAACGCTGCCGGTGTACCTCCTCAAAATCCCCCACCATTTCCCCCACATCCCCAAAATCCACAATTAAAGCCGAATCCGTCCCCTCATACCTTAAACGAACCTTACAAAAAACCATCTGCGTTAATCTGCGTTCATCTGCGGTTAATAAACCCTCTTTCCCCTCCCCTTCCAACTCCGCAAAAATCCCCTTTAACCTCCCCACCAACCCCTCATTTAACACTTCCTCAACCGACTTTTCTTTAATCACCCGCACATCAGCCAAACCCATCCCATAAGCAGACAAAACCCCCGCATAAGGATGAATAAAAATTTGTTTCATCCCCAAAGAATCGGCAATTAAACAAGCGTGTTGACCCCCCGCACCCCCAAAACAACACAAAGTATATTCAGACACATCATAACCGCGTTGCAGAGAGATTTTTTTAATCGCATTTGCCATTTTTTCAACAGCAATGGCAAGGAACCCCGAAGCAACTTCTGCCGGTGTTCTTCCATCGCCAATTTCTGATGCCAACTGATTAAATTTTTGCCCGACAATTTCTAAATCTAAGGCTGCATTTCCCTCAATTCCAAACACTTTAGGAAAAAAGGCCGGTTGAATTTTCCCCAGCATGACATTGCAATCAGTCACCGTCAACGGCCCACCTCTACCGTAGGAGGCCGGCCCTGGATTGGCACCGGCGGATTCTGGGCCAACGCGATACCGTGAACCGTCAAAAGTGAGAACAGAACCACCACCGGCAGCCACCGTATGTATAGCCATCATCGGGGTACGCATCCGCACACCGGCCACCTCAGTTTCAAATTCTCTCTCATATTCACCGTTATAATGTGCGACATCGGTGGATGTGCCACCCATATCAAAAGTGATAATTTTTTCAAAACCGGCCATTTTACTTGTCTGCACAGCGCCAACAATACCGCCGGCGGGCCCGGATAGGATGCTATCTTTGCCTTGGAATTGTTCTGCATCCACGAGTCCGCCGTTGGATTGCATAAACATTAGTTTTGTCCTTTGTCCTTCGTCATTTGTCCTTGGTTTGTTTTCGGACAATTGATTGCTAACTTGGTCTACATAGCGGCGGAGAATAGGTGAGAGATAAGCATCGACTACAGTTGTATCTCCACGACTTACAAGTTTGATTAAAGGGCTAACTTGGTGAGAGACGGAAATTTGTGTAAAACCGATTTCTGCGGCAATTTTTGCAATGCGGTTTTCGTGTTCGGGGTAGCGGTATCCGTGCATTAAAACGATGGCACAGGAACGGATGCCGGTGTTAAATGCTTGTTGCAGAGATGGGATAATTTGTGATTCGTTGAGGGCAATTAATTCTTCACCTTTTGCGCTGTAGCGTTCCTCTATTTCGATGACGAATTCATATAACATTTCTGGCAAAATAATATGACGGGCGAAGATATTAGGCCGATTTTGGTATCCTATTCGTAGGGCATCTTTGAAGCCTTTTGTTATCAATAAAACGGTGCGTTCGCCTTTGCGTTCCAGTAAGGCATTTGTGGCAACAGTTGTCCCCATTTTAATCACTTCTATGGCATCGGCGGGGATGGGTTCATTGGTGGGGATATTCATCATTTCCCGAATGCCTTGGATGGGTGCATCGGTGTAGCGTTCGGGGTTTTCTGATAATAGTTTATGGATGATTAATTGGCCGTCGGGACGTTTGGCGACGATATCGGTAAATGTGCCACCTCGATCTATCCAAAATTGCCAGCGGTTGTTAGTGTTTGTCATAGGATTTTTTATGGTTGATTTTTTTATTTTAGGGCGTGAGGCGTGCGGTTTTAAAATTAATTCACGAACAAATTAATCTAAATTTATCCGTGCATACTTTCTATGCGGTTGGTGTGATTAGGATTTTAGGAAATTGCATAATTTGTCAGCAATTAAAGTTTGTGTGTCTGGGGATAATACACCTAATTCTCGCCTAATCATGGATTTACGAAGGGTTATTAAGTGATCTAGTCTAAGAGTAGATTCTTTGTGCAAACCGCTGCTGGCAAAGTCGGGATGGCTGCTATTAAGCACAATGTCAGTTTCCATCAAATCTGATGGAATTTTGCTGGTAATAATAGCAAACAAAATGTGTTCATATTTTCCCACAGGGTTAGTTAGACAAAGAACAGGACGTAACTTTGTAGCTGATAAATCATCAAAGGGGAAATCTACGAGAACAATTTTACCTTTAATCATTGAATGGCTTTCCGTCCGCTAGGGTATAAATATCTTCTTCTGCATCGTGCAAAAATGCAAATACTGGATTATTTGCGGCGGCGTGTAGCCATTCTTGTTCGTCTATTTCTTCTGAATCATCCCACTCCAAGTCATCCTCTATTTCTTCAGACTCATCTGCGTAATTAAACATAAACACAAACTTACTTTTAGGCAGAATCAGCATAGGAAGATAGAGCGGTTGATTGTCCCAGCGCTTGTATTTTTCTCCTTTGTATTTTTCTCCTTTTTCATACATCATCAAAACTGTAGGAACATTTTGATATTCATTTTTAGCTTTAGTGATCCATGTACTGGTAGCAAAACCATACCCTCCCCAATCACTCGGCTCTTGGCGTGTTAAGCCTAGTCCTTCACCCGTTTTACCCCTCCGAACATTAAGCCTTCCCTTTTCAATACCGTTAGCCTTCATTCCTTGAAGTGCTTTTTGAACCCGCTTGTCTTCCCATTTCCTTCCGCTCACATAGTGGCTGTGTGTATGGGAAATTATTTCAATCAAGAAATCAATATCCACTTCGTAGTATTTATCATTTTCTGTGTAGGGGTTCAGTAGTTTATTTAACTCTTCTGTCTCTGCTTTTACATCCGAGGATTTATAAAGGGGAGCCCGTGGAAAAATATGCGAGCCAGGTATAAAAGCATCTATTTCTGCTGGATTCAAGACACAAGAACGAGTAGCTTTCAGTTTTGGCCCAACCCACACCGGCTGAATTTTAATATTGTTCGGATCGTCTCCAATTGCTTCTCTCATCGCCTCATCAGCCTCATGGATAGCACGAAAAGCTTCTAAGATATGTTGAGGCAAAAACAAACGAGTAACATCTTTCAACTGTTCGCGGTATCCATACATTCTTGCGTGCTGATGCACGGTATCCATTACTTTTTGCTTGGCATCACGTCCATAATATGTCACCATCAAACCTTCAATTGTTACACCCCGCCCCAGCCTGTTACCACCTATGAGAATATTCATTCCTGGGGTATAGTTTGGTTTTTTATCAGGATTATTGGCATTGATAACCTTTGGAATTGCACGCCTTAATTCATGTTTTAACTCCTCAATTAAGTAATCCAAAGATGGTAAATAAAGTGCTGTCTTACTTAACTCTTGATAAGCTTCAGTTAGCCATTTTCGCGCCTGCTCTTCCTTGGTGGCTGACAATTGTCCTCTTAGAGATTTATCAAGTTCAACAACAAACCCGCTAATAATTTTTTCTAAATTTTCTTGATTGTCTTGCTTGTAGCAAATATGAGCTAAAAAAGAATAGATGCCATCAGGCTCAGATTGCATTTTGTACACTGCTCCCAAAAAGAAACAGCACAAAGCAAGTCTCAAACCTTCAGGAATATCCCAGTTGCTCCCAGGGTTAATTTTTCCTTTCTGTTTTTTTAGCGCTTCCAATTCTTCAGCATTAACCGTGCGACAATAAGCAGTGCTCTCTGTAAAAAATAAGTCTCCTCCCATATAACTATTCCCTGGTTCAGGAAGAGCGGCACAAAAAGCTGGTTTACAGGGATGGTCAAGATTTTGAAGTAACAAGCTTTGTGGAGTAGCGGTAATTTGTAAATAAATATGGTTAGCTACTGCTTTACGAATTTTTCCAATTTTTTCAAAAATTTTACTATCGGGGACTGTTTCTTTGTCATCTTTTGCTTGCTTTGCTTCATTGGTGTTTAAACTAGCATTGTCCGCTTCATCATCAAATATTAAACAAGGTACGGTATTGGCTTTAGCATACTTGAGAACTTTAAGCAAGTTGTCAAGGTGACGCACATTTTTTGTGGATACCAACACAACGCCTGTGTCTTTGATATAGTGAAGTAATTTATTTTTGACAAAATCTTCAGGATGTTTTTTCCATTCCTCCCAATTAAAAACCACCGGCCCTCCTTTTAATTGATTATTGAAACGATCCGCCGTTTGTTTCCCCAACCAAGTATTATCTGAAGTCAACACAATGAAACAACGAAATTTATTTTCTTGAGCAATTGCCAATGTAGCAATGGTAGTATTAGTTTTACCACTTTGAACTCTGCCATAAATTAACCCTGTTGTGCCGTAGGGAATTTCTTGTTCTTTTGTTCCCTTATAAGGAAGACTGACAAAACCGCTACCTGTCGCCCCCACATCCCCCTCGCCGAATTTTTCGGAGTAAACATCAACGCAGTTTTGTACAATTTCCACAGCAGTTTGCTTTAATTGTTCTGCGGCTTTATCCCCTATTTTTTTTTCCAACCGACCTATCAGCGTATTAATGCAATACCCATCGGTTTTAATTGGAGTCTTACTCATAACTACTCTTTTACTTTGATATAACTACACGAGGCCAGTCATTTTGTGGTACAGTTTGCTCTAACCGTTGCCGCCCAGGGCCACTTATATGATAGCTTCCATGAGCCCGTCTTGACACAGATATATGCTGACCATTCATAACAGCATCTTTTTCCAAGATAGTGCGAAGGCGCTCAAGAGCGATGCAGCAAATACCGTCTTTGTGACAGACAAAAGCTAGAAATACAGAAAACCCTGGATACTCATAATGCACCTTATCAAAGGTCAACTCTTCCGTGTTGCTTAAAGTGAAAGACCATGCAGATGTCGGTTTTTTCGACACTTTAAATAAAATAGCAGATTTTTTACCAGAACCTTCTACTAGGTAGACTGACGGATGAATCTCCGATGCGTGCAAGATAGTGATACTTTCTCCTGAGTTAATAAGCCGTAAAAACGCTGCACCGTGTAAGAATTCCTGATCGTTTATCATTAGGGAAAAGAGAGGCTGTTTAAAATCTGTAAATCAATAGTTGACCTAGGCTGATCATAACAAACACCGGCCCCCACGCCACAAAAAAAATGTCTCCAAGTGGAGACATTTTCATATTAATAAGATTGCCAATCAGGACAACTTTCGCCCTCCCAACCAAAAGGGTGCATCCCACAAACCATCAAATTTCCCCCATAAACTTGACCGTGATAATTTTGACAACCCCGACAGGCAGGATTTTTTTGCTCCGTTGGTTCCACATAATGCACAAACAAATCAGCCTGATTAATATCTTCGGCTCTCTCAAACTCCAAATAAACCTCAACCACCGGCTCAACTAACTCATTAAAAAACTGCTCCAAATCAGCAGGAATTGCATTTTCTAACTGCTCAAAAATCTCCTCAGAAGACTGAAGAAACGAATCAATCACCTCGATTGCTCCCTCTGCCATTTCCGTAAAAATTTGCTCGACTTCGTTCGTCGCAACTTCCCATACTTCAATAAAACCTTTTTGCCAATCTTCCATTGCCGTCTCTTTGCTTCAGCAACAACAACCTAAAAATGCCGGCATTTCTTCCTCAAAACAGGACAATTGCCGGCATCCTTCTCTATTCTGATCCCTAACAGGCCGGGTGGACATCCAAGATCACGGATCTTTACACACTCAATCTTTTTGCAACCGGCGCAACTCTTCCTGCAAAGCCTCTACCTGACTTCGCAAAGTATCCGCCTCCTTACCTTCCGCCTTCACCGGCTCCTCATCATCATCCAAAATCTCAATTTTGCGAGGCTCAGCCGGCTTTTGTTGCTGTCCCTGCACCTCAGCCTGTTGCTGCTGAGCCTTACTCACCATATCATCAATAAACTTTCGCGCTTCGTCGGTTGACATCTCGCCGCGTTCCACCATCTCCTCCGCCAATTTTTGCGCTTGAGAGCGGACTTGCGAGAGAGTTGTACCGGCCTTCTCACCGGCAAAAGAAGCCAACCCAACGCCCAAATAAAACGCCTTTTGTACAATATCTCCTAAACCAGGCATCCTAACTTTTGCTCCTAAAACCTATAGTGCTGCGATAATTCCAGCATAGGAGCAAACCCCAAAAATTGCCCACCGCCATCTGCCGGTTTTGGCCGAAAAAAAAAGTGACCCGGAGAACACGCCTATCACAAGCATCCCGTGTTGCTGCTCCCTTCCGGGCCTGACAAGATTTGGGCGTTGAAATCGCATGAATCCGAGTCAATTTCAATATAACATACTTTTTTTATTCCACAACCACACACCACTCAAAAAGATCGTATTTCACGCAACCATTCACCACCAAAGGATCTCGCGCCACGATCTCCTCCGCCTCCTGACGCGACGGCGCCTCAAACAGCAACATCCCCCCACCCCTGCGCGCCCAATAGCCGGTACGCGCTTTGTGACCTTTTTCAATCAACTCTCGCACATATTCTTTGTGCGCCGGCACATATTGGTCAAACGTTGTTTTTTCTACAATTCCCTGTTCAATTTTTGCAAACCAAGGCATGATCGGGTTTTAGATTTTTGATTTTTAATTTTACATTCCTTCACGGTACACGAGTCAAGCTGAAAGGTACTATCATCTCAAAAAGAAAGTCGGGTTAATTTTCCAATCACTGCAAGAAACTGAAAAATGGATAAGTCAAAAAAACTTTTTTTTATTGCCCTTGTTCCACCCCCCGATATTTTTGCTTATGTCAACCATATTAAGCAAGACTTCGCCGCAAACTACAACTCTCGCCGTGCTCTAAACTCCCCTCCCCACATTACCCTACAACCCCCCTTTGAATGGATACCCGAAAACGTGCCGGTACTCCACCAAACCCTGAGAGAATTTGCCGAAATGCGAGAGCCGGTTAACATTCTCCTCTCGGGGTTTGGCGCATTTCCCCCCCGCGTCATTTACGTTAATGTAATTAAAACACCGGCCCTCTTATCCCTCCAATCAGACTTAACCACCCATCTCGAAACCCACCTTAATATCATCGATATCAAATCCAAAAATCGCTCTTTTTCCCCCCATCTCACCGTTGCTTTTAAAGACTTAACCAAACAAAATTTTCAAGCTGCATGGCCGGAATATAAAGACAAAAAACTGCAATTTACTTTTACAGCCTCCCACCTTACCTTATTACAACATGATGGGAGCCGGTGGAATATTGAAAGTGAGTTTCCATTGCTTCGCTAATGTGTTAACGCAACTCCACCCAAGCTTTCTTAACTTCCTCAGACACAATATTGCCATAATATCCTTGTATAATCGGTAAAAACTCATTGTCTTGGGTTTTTCTTAGTGCCGTGTACAGCAGCCCATTATTCCCAAATTCCTTATTTTTGGCCATTTTTACAACATCTTCTCTTGATCTAATATTCAATATCTTTAACGGTTGCATTTCGCCATAAATAAACGAGATAATATCGTATCTCATTTGTGCTGCCAAATCCCAAATAAACGTAGGCTGAAAATTATAAAAACCGTGATCTATCCAGCCGGTAAAAGGAAAAGCGTGCAACATTATCCCCCCTGGTGCTGTTAAATCGTGAACCGTTGCAAAAAACTGAGCCAGATTAAAAATGTGTTCAGAAGTTCCAAAGTTTGCTGTAATATCAAACTGCCTATCCATAATCACCGGATAGTTTAAATCAAACTTATGAGCATTGGGCCCTCCCATATCAATTGCTGTCAGAGATTCGTAGTCTACAAAAAATTCCCAAAATATTTTAGCAAGATCAAAGTTAATCCAAGGATTGTTTTCTTTTTGATCTACAATCTTTATTAACTTTTCTGCCAATTCTGACCGATCATTACTGCTGGAATTTTCAATATCGTGCAAAAGTTGAGCCACCGGCACATCCCCATACCAGTTATTTTCGCCAAATTCTAAAACATGAGGCTTTTCAGGTAATATTTTTGCCTCTTTAAGGTTCGTAAATAAGGCGTATTCTATTTCAGTGATTGCCATTGTTTAACTCCCTTATTTCTTTGCTTTTTTTTTGGGCTAATAACGCCTATAGTAGGGGCTACTCCCTACCAATTATAACAAAGCAGTAGCCCCAGCACTCAGCAGACGAAAAAACTAACTATTGGGCCGGTGAATAATCGTTTCTACAACCCGCCGTTTTGCCTTCGGTTCAATTCCTACCAAGCGGATATAATCGCTACTGTGGTCTTTTAAACAGTGTTGAACTGCCGTAAGTGCTGACTCTTGTTCCTCTGGCGAAAGAGAAGCACAACTTGTCCAAGAATTTGTCCGAAACCGGCGCTCATCTACATATTCTATACCCAACCGATAACCCCGGCTTAAAATCTGCTGCACCTGTTCCATCACTTCTGCACTCACGCCGTTTTTTCCATTCCCGCTAGTATTGGAATTAACAACCGGCTGCTGTGCAATTGGCTGCTGTACAGGGATAGTTTGTGTGGGTGCCGGTGCGTTAACATTTTGGTTTTGATTCGGGTTTCTTAACACCTGATTATACTCTCTTACCAGGCCCATATCCTGAATGCGTTTTTGCTCTTGCACCAGCAAATTACCAAATTCAATTAAACGAGATAAGCTAAAATCTGGCTTCGGAAAATTCGGCGGCCCATCAGAACTATTTACTACTCGTGATGAAACTTTTTCAAAGCCGACTTTATAAAGAAAATCGCGGATTTGTTCATCATAAATTCGCGCTCGCACAGCCCCAAAAAAATCAATTGCTTGGGTGGGGAAAGTCTCGACCATTTGCTCAACTTGACTGCGAGAAATTCCGTCGGGTTCAAAAATTCCCGCTACAATTCCTACTTTATCTTCGCGGTTTGGTTCCCAATAAAATTTTTCCATCCGTCCATCACGGATTAAGGGTTCATAAAGTGTCGAAAAATCATTGCCGGTGACAATAATCGGCACGCGATGTAAAGGTGTAGAATCATAACTACCCGGTAGTTGTACGTTGGTAGGATTGTCGGCAATATTCATCAATGTACCGTTTACCAACTGAGTATTAACAGTATATTGAGTAGTTGAATCAAATCTACCGGCACCGGCATCCAAATCATTAATCATCAACACCACCATTTTGCCGCGAACTTTGATCAGTTCGGCAGCTTCACGGTAGCGCAAACGAATCAGACGCGCCGGATCGCCGGCATCAGGACTTTCTAATTCACCGGCAGTCATGTGGACAACTTCAATGCCCATTTTTTCGTAAATTAATTCGCATTGAAAAGATTTACCCTCTCCTTTGCGTCCGTGAATACCCAAAATGAGAGGAACTCTAACCCCCGGCAGATCGAGGAAGTTTTTGGTAATGTGGATTGCTAGTTTATCGAGAAAACGGGGGGAAATGTAATATGCCATTGTTGTGCTAGTTTAGGAGCGCTTGTTTTACCCTTATAGTTAAAATTTTATGACAAAAGGGTTGGTTTTGAATATTTTTTTAAACATCGTTGTTTTTCTGATAGTTGAAGCCGTCATTATGAGGTCTATTAGCTAATTTATATATTTTTCAAGTTTGTTTAAGGATAACTAATTTTGGTAGGGATTATCAGCCTCAATTATTAACATTAATCAAAGCGAATTTTAGAGTTTTAAGCAGGGGTTTTTAGAGATGCGAAACTGGTGTTTATTTTGGATTTATGCCACAATTTCCTCTAGCCCATCCCCACTCTTCAACACCCACAGAAATTTGTGCCCCAGGCTTAATATTGCCTTTGGAAAGATCCACCAGTGTTACTGCCGTCGCCGCCTGGAAATTTCCCCGATAGATCGGTTGACCTTTGCTGTTTTCTCTGTCGTATTTTAACGTAGAAACTTGCGGCGGTTGACCGGCCCGTTTCCAGCTTATTTGCGTAAACCGGCCATTCACATATTGCGCCGTATAAACCCAGCCATTTCTCATAGTGCCGGTGCAAGTAAAAGTTTGTGCTGCCTGAACCGGCCCCACCGGCAACAACGCTTGTAAACTCAGTAATATAGTTACATTTAAACCCAGGACACCGGCTTTTTTGCAAATTGTTGTCTTCAAAATATTTAACATATACAAAATTGCTGTTTTGTTGTTTCAAACAAGCTAGTGGCGCAGGCGTCCCGCCTGCGATTCCCGCTGCGCCAGAGGCAATCGAATCAACCCCCCTTTCATTATATTTCTTGATGATCCTACGGGCATAATCATAATTTAAACCGACCGAAGCAGCACTCTCTTTAACTGTCCATCCTAAAGCCACTTTCCATAGTAGATGCCAACGTCTAGCTTCGACCATATCTTTAGCTTTTCGGTATCGATTTTTTAGTTCTGCCTCATTCAGGTGGGGGACTAGCTCAAGTTTTCTTGGCATGGCTGCTATGGAGCGTATTTTTGTTTGATTATAACATACTCTTGCCAGCCGGATTTAGTATGACTATAAAAGTTTAGTTCAGTTGAAAAATGTTGCGGATTTGTTTACACATAAACAATGGACAACTAAGGAAGCTATTTATATGGCTAAAACTAAATTCCGTAAGTCTTATTTACCAGGGAAACCAGAATCTGTTAATAAATTTGGCAATGTCTTATAAAGAGTTAGGCTTGTTCCTTGACCAAAAATTATAATAGCTCCGTCAAGTGCATCTCACCATTTACAAATTCAAATTGCACAACTCGCCTTGTCTTATTATTGCCTGTAAATTGTACGAAACTATTGTAAATTCTGCTATCATCTCCATTATCAATAAAAACTGTGAATGCTACTTTTTCTTTTTTCTCTCGATCCTTATAAAAATTCACTAAGACGGTGTGTTTTCCTTTGGGTATTTGTTCCCAAGTTACGTTTTCTTGTGGATTACTTACAGAGTTTTCATTGGCATTTGCGTCAATATCTAATTTTCCAATTATTCCTTGATACTCAACTGTCTTATTTTGATAATCTATTCTACCTCCTTCGGTACTAATTTGTAAATCCAAGTCATCAGTTGTATTCCAAGAAAGATTGACACGAAATTTTCCAGCGTTACCTTGTAATTTTTGCTGGCTTAAACTTACAAGCCTATCTAATTCTGTTTTTATCTTATCTTTTTGATTTTGCGGTGCGGTGATGTATGCTCGATGCTTTGCTCCTACTAATTCGTCAATTAATTTATTCCTTCTTTCTTCCGCTGTTTCTGAAACTTTCAATGTTTTTGTCTCAGTCTGATTTAGTTGGGGAATGTTTTTGATAAATTGTATAACTTCTTGTAAATCCAGATAAATAAAATATAGGATAGGCGCATCTCCTAGCCTCAATTCTCCGTATTTGACACCCCTTTCTTCTTTAAAGTCTGTTAAGTCTTGGTCAAAAGAAACAACATATCTGGGCTTGAAATTTATCGTCCCATCATCATTTTTACTTATTACATTCATCACTTCTTTGTAAACATAGGATTTTACATAGCTTTCTTGGGTATCCTTTTGTGAAAACTCAATTTCAGTTTTAATTTTATCAGGATCTAACTCTTCATAATAATCAATTCCTCCTTTATCTATAAAAAAATCCTTTAAAATTGGATAAATAAACTCTTCATTCACTATTTGCCGAACTTGTGGATCTAGTGAAACAACAGGATTAAAACGACTGATAACGCTAAGGGCCGAATCATGCTTTATCATACTATTACTTGCTTAATATAAAAATCTTGAATTGTTTTGAAATTAATTTTTACCAGTTGAATTTTGCTTTGATTGAAGTGAAGATTACTTACTGTGTGTAACTCTTCCAACACTAACGGGTCATTGGAGAAATAAGGTATCCAAAACTCACTTTCAGTTTTTTCCTTCCAATTCTGCTGTACTGTCCATTCATAGATTAACTGTTTCTGTATATCATCTTTTACTTTATTTTCGCCTTTTTTATCAATATAGTTTGGTGAGTACCTTTCATAATCCAAAATCCTCATATACTTGTAGTCAACAATTTTGACAGAGGAGGATGAAGCCTGAAAAGCTTGCATTAAAAGATTTTTAAATAATTCTAAATTTTCATTAGACATACATCTAGGTCGGATAGAACCTATAGTTGAATTATGTTCTTCAGGTCGTGAAAGTTTTAGATACTGAGCATAGATTTTTGGATGGTTTATTTTAAAACTATAAAGGTTTGGTAGTAACTTAACTCTAAAAACCGATTGTCTACCTGGTAAATCTATTAGCTCAGTTTTATAAACATTTTCTATTTGGTATTTTTCTTTCGCCTTCAATACTAAATCAGGCCGCAAAGAACGTACTCTTGGCAAATTATTCAATTTTAATTCAAATGGATTAATAGGATATTCATTGATTAATTGTTTAAGCCTTCCTTCAACATCCGCAAAGATTGCTCTTTCTTTATATTCAGGTGTATTGAGTACATAAGTTTGGCACATATCCTCCCATATATCATAGAAACTGCTAAAACCCCAGTAAATACCTTTATTATCTTCTTGTCGCTGTCCGTATAAAAACGCCTCTACTGCTTCAAAAAAATGCCAATAATCATCATCTTTATAGGCTGTTTTAGTGTCAATATCTTCTAGGGTTTCCCTCAAAATATCTAAAGTTTCGGCAAATGTATCTTCGCCAAATAAACTACTGTCAGGTTGCAAATAGTTTTCTTTAAACTCCTCGGCAAGCTCGGCAGCCCTATCGGAAATATGTTCTAGTTCTTCCAACTCTGTTTTGATTTCGGTGTAAATAAAACAAAAAAGTTGTAAAATTGGCGGACTTTCTTTGACTAAGATATTTTTAGCAATATTCATTTCGTCAATATAAATCACATCCTTATCAAGATAGATAGCTTGGTGCATATACCGATGAATCTTTGAGTAGTCAATTTCGGGGCTTCTCCTTTGTCTTTTTTCTAAAGACGAAATTCGCAATTCATCGTAACCCTCAAGTATTTTATCTAAAGAATTGAGTTTGCCATAAAAAACTACCTGTTCATTATTTTCATTGATAAAACTAAATCCGTTTTCATTTTCAATAATTCCGTCTCGATTAATGGTTATGTCTTTGCTCTCCATATAATTCTGTTTTCTTTGCAGATACGTTTTGAAGGTTCGGTACATCTTGAAGAAGAAACCTTTGACTAGGTTAAAATCTGTATGATCAAAATCATCAAATCCTAACGGCAGCCAAAACTCTAAGCGATCAGTTTGCTGATTTCTCTGAAGACCGACGAACGAATAGCTACTGTAGCCACGTTGTTGATCGGTTTTAATGATATCTATATTACTGAGGTCAAACATTTACAGAGCCATTATTTTTTTAACAAATTTTTGAACGATATCTTTTTGGGTAAATTGTCCAAATGTAACTAAATCTCTTTCAGTCATTCCCAAAAGTTCAGTCAAAGGCTTACGATTGTTACTAAAAACAGTATCCCAGATAAAGAACATCAATTTATTTTTGATGTGTTCTTCTGTTATAGTTTCTTCATTAATAAAAAAGTAACCAATCTGTTTGTCCTCAATTTTTCTAACTGTCTTGTAATGACTGCGGATGAATTCATTTAACTTATCAACAAAATCATTCCATGCACAAGTATCATTGTTGTAAAGTTTTACTCTTCTGCTCGATACTACGTTTCTTTGTCCATCATCCTCAATATTTACAAACTCCCAATCCCAACGACGTTTAAAGGCACTATCCATAAAATAGATTGAGTTGTCAGAAGTATTCATGGTAGCCAAAATAGATAAATTTGGCGGAAGTTTTATTTTGTTATCTAGCAAACTAACTTTTTCATCTTCTTCTAAGTCATCAAAAACCAATTCCAGAGCCTTATTATATTCGTCTTGCTTACACTCTTTTCCTTGAGATTTGTATTTCTTTTCTGAAGATCCACTCTCCGTTGTATAGAAGGTTGAAAAACCTGCTTCTTTTAAAAGTCCAATAGTTTCAATATCAGAAATGGTAATCGGATACTCTGACCACCCATTTTTAGCTCTATCAAGTAATTGGAATACCGTACCAAATATAGCTGCGGAATTCCCCCTATTTAATTCATCAATTACTAATACAACATTGTTGGGGGTTGGTTTTTCAACCAAGTCATATAATCTATCTAGTTCCTTTTCTTGACTTGGGTTCAATTTAGCACCTGATGCTAATTCATCAACAGTTCTTAGCTTCAGCCTGTATTCATCTTTTACCTTGTTTTTTGCTGACTCATAATCTCGATGAGCGCTTATGATGTTTGTATAAGATATTCCAAGGGCTTTCAAAAAATGTCCTGTATAGAATCTGTATGAGACTTTCTGATTATCATCGGTAAGTGGCATTAATTTACCC
Source organism: Ancylothrix sp. D3o (assembly GCF_025370775.1). Lineage (NCBI taxonomy): Bacteria > Bacillati > Cyanobacteriota > Cyanophyceae > Oscillatoriales > Microcoleaceae > Ancylothrix > Ancylothrix sp. D3o. Next base: position 102,096 of record NZ_JAMXEX010000006.1, read on the forward strand.
ATGAAATCACCATAGGTGTATTCTGGGTGAAAGACAGTTGTAATAATATTTGACTGGTCAGTTATATTTAACTGCCCAGGAATTATTTTACTTTTAACCCTATAACTTTTTCCGGTTCCAGGGCTTCCGAAAAGAATCTTTTGAATGGGTCTATTGGACATAAGGTTTAATCGTTTTTTGGGAAATCGATAAGGTGATCGATAAGTGAGCAAGTTAAGAAAGTTATTTGTCTGTAAGCCTGAATAAATTTGAATTTCTTCAGAATTATTGACAAGAGTGAGCCTTGTCAATGGGTGTCATTCTAAATTGGGGTTATTCTCTAATGCTCACTACTGCCATCTTACAAGTTAAATTTAGCACATCCACATCATACAATAATATAGTGAGTTGGCAAATGCTGAGAGTAGGTTGTTTAGGTACACCGATAAAAGCCACTCGCCTCAAGCCGCAATAATCAACGAGCCAACACTCAAGAATCCCTAGAAGGGCGTATTATTCCACTTTTAGTATTAATTGAAAGTACAATCTTAACTCGTCAACCCCCGTCTTTTGAGTTCTGCAACCAGCAATGGATGTGCCTCTAAATTCGGCAGGACTTACGCAAATTATGACAATCAGCACTACTTGTACGCGCAATCGCGCTGGTTTCCCCTGAGCCTGCCGAAGGGTGGTTGTCCCTATATTGGTCGTCTCTGCGTAAGTCCTGCAATTAAAAATCAAATTTTATCTAAAAAAAAAGCCCGCACCGGCGGGCCTTATATTTGTAGCCCTATATTTCAAGGAGCTACAAACGGCGATTAAATTAATAACCGCGAGTATTGGGTTTGTGAACGATAAAGCTCAAAACTTGGCACTGCTTCACGTTGTCAAAAGCAACAACGCGGATATAGCAGTTGGGGTATTCACTGCGGCACTGTTGAACTTCGTTCAAAACTTCGTTGGTGCTGCGGGCGCTAAACAAAGGCAACTTCCACATTGTCCAGTAGTAAACAGTCGGTTCAGAATTTTCGTTGAACTCAACGGCGGGGAAATAGCCATTATCCAAAACATACTGGATTTGTTTGGCAATTTGAGCATCAGTAAGCGGGGGCAAATAGGAAAGAGTTTCGTAACGGCGCTCTTTGGGTAGGGTCTTCATGTCTTCCTCAGTGTCTTGCAGAACTATCGACGATTTTGGTAATTGCTAATGCTTAATTAGCCCCTAAGTGGATAAATTATCCAAATTAGGTTGACTTGCTTCCTGTTCGGGGTGTGATGCCGTCTCAGGTAAATTTAACTGCGTCATGCGTTCCAGATGATGCCGGCGGTGCTGCATATTTCCTTCCTGAATGCCGGTGCGAACCATCTCCGGTAAGGAGTCCATCACTTCCTGTGCGAGATGTTCTCTCACAGTCAATAAGCGAATTGCCAAATCTGGCTTTTCCTGAAATAACTCTTTCAAGTAGGCTTCACCATCTTGAATTTTGGCTTGCGAGGAAAACCTTTGCAGCCAATAAGCCAAGGGAGGATTCGTTTCATCAAGTTGAGCTAATACAGTCCGCATCGCTTGATAAGTCAGGTAACTCATCAGCACCTTAGCGCTATCTTTGGCGATTTGTTTTATATCCATATTGGTTGTGATTTTTGATATTGCGGTTATGTTCTTTTACCAAAATGTTATGCAAGCGACAGCCGAAACGCCTCTTGCTTTAGGTACAACAACTTAGCCGCTTTCCCTTGGCTAAACAGCATTGGGAATTACTTTTTTACTACAACCTGTAGGATTTCGCCAAAGACTGGCCTCTGGAAGAGTCATTAGTCTTTTGTCCCATGACTCTTGACTAATGACCCATGACTAATGAGCAGTCATCAGACGGTATCCATTGCCTCGAATTCAAACTTGATTTCTTTCCAGAGTTCGCAAGCTGCGGCCAATTCAGGAGACCACTTGCAAGCTTCGCGGATAACGTCGTTGCCTTCACGGGCCAAGTTGCGGCCTTCGTTACGAGCTTGGATACAAGCTTCCAAAGCAACGCGGTTTGCAGTTGCACCAGGAGCATTACCCCAGGGGTGGCCCAAGGTACCGCCACCGAATTGCAGCACGGAGTCATCACCGAAGATTTCCACCAATGCCGGCATATGCCAAACGTGGATACCACCGGAAGCAACGGCCATAACACCAGGCATAGAAGCCCAGTCTTGGGTGAAGTAGATACCGCGAGACTTGTCTTGTTCGACATAGTTTTCACGGAGCAAGTCTACGAAGCCCATAGTAATGCCGCGTTCGCCTTCGAGTTTACCCACAACGGTACCGGTGTGGATGTGGTCGCCACCAGACATCCGCAGGGTTTTGGCTAATACGCGGAAGTGGATACCGTGATTTTTCTGACGGTCGATCACGGCGTGCATAGCGCGGTGGATGTGGAGCAACACACCGTTATCGCGGCACCAGCGAGACAAGGTTGTGTTGGCGGTGAAACCGGCAGTCAGGTAGTCGTGCATGATGATCGGCATTTCGAGTTCTTTGGCGAACTCGGCGCGTTTCATCATTTCTTCGCAGGTAGGAGCGGTTACGTTGAGGTAGTGACCTTTGATTTCGCCGGTTTCAGCTTGAGATTTCTTGATCGCATCTGCTACGAACAAGAAACGGTCGCGCCAGCGTTGGAAAGGCTGAGAGTTAATGTTTTCGTCGTCTTTGGTGAAGTCCAAACCACCGCGCAAGCATTCATACACAGCGCGTCCATAGTTTTTAGCAGACAAACCGAGTTTCGGTTTGATGGTGCAACCCAGCAAGGGACGACCGTATTTGTTTAATTTATCGCGTTCTACTTGGATACCATGCGGCGGGCCTTGGAATGTTTTCAGGTAAGCAACGGGAATCCGTAAATCTTCCAACCGGAGGGCGCGCAGGGCTTTGAAACCGAATACGTTACCTACGATGGAGGTTAACATATTGGTAACGGAGCCTTCTTCAAACAGATCCAAAGGATAGGCGATGTAGCAAATATACTGGTTATCTTCGTTGGGGACGGGTTCGATGTCGTAGCAACGACCTTTGTATCGATCCAAGTCGGTCAGCAAGTCTGTCCACACGGTTGTCCAGGTGCCGGTGGAAGATTCAGCGGCCACAGCAGCGCCGGCTTCTTCGGGGGGAACTCCAGGCTGAGGGGTGACGCGGAAAGCTGCCAGAATATCAGTATCTTTGGGTGTGTAATCTGGTGTGTAATATGTCAGTCGGTAGTCTTTTACACCGGCTTTGTAGCCAGTTTTTGTCTGCGTCTGCGTTGAAGCGTAAGTCATAACCCCTTCCTAAATCGTCGATTCAGCAGCTTGTTTTGGTCAAGCTCATTACACTATATCAGGGATCAAATAAGTTATTCTTCAAATCTTTTTCATCGGGTGATAATTTTTGTTTATCTTTTTTGCGAATTCTTAAGATTTTGTTACTACCTAAAAACTTGAGCATAAATACTCTTGTCATGGTTAAGAGTGGTGTGCGTTTAAACAATTGCAAGTCGGCAGTCGCCCGTACCCACGTCCCCTTTAGCCGCTACAATGAGCCAAAATACAGACTTGCGCTTACTGCACACCGTTTTTTGAGTTATTGTGCCTCAGTCTTTTTCCCTGACTTCTGTTCACTGTATTAATCCTGAGTGCCCCCGTCCGTCTTCTCAACGTTGGGGTAATCGGTTTTGCCAAAGTTGCGGTACGTCATTGCAGCTAAAGGATCGCTATGTTCCTTTGCAACAGTTGGGAAGTGGGGGGTTTGCGGTGACTTATACGGTTTTTGATCTCCAGTCTCAAACGGAACGGGTACTTAAGGTTTTGCTTGAGTCTTCTGATCAGGCTTTAAGGTTGTTTGAGCAAGAGGCGCAGGTTTTGGCAAGTTTGCGCCATGCGGGGATACCAAGGGTTGAGGCTGATAGTTATTTTGGGGTGCAGGTTGTTAATCCGAGCCGCAGGGTTCTGCCTTGTTTGGTGATGGAAAAAATTAATGGTCAAACCCTTGAGGAAATTTTAGAGCGTTATCCGCAGGGGTGTCCTGAAGCTTTGGCGGTGGGTTGGCTTTATCAGGCTGTGGATATTTTACAGCTACTCCACCGGCGCGGGATTATCCACCGCGACCTCAAACCGGCCAATTTAATGTTACGTCGGGAAACTCAGCAGTTGGTGGCGATTGATTTTGGCGGGGTCAAACAAATTGCTACTCATTTATATAAAGGTACAAAGCAAGGCGTTAATATCTCAACTCGTTTGGTTTCTCCGGGTTATAGTCCTCCTGAACAAATAGCGGGGGGTGTGGTTGGCCCACCGGCTGATTTTTATGCTCTGGCTCGGACGTTTATTCATTTGCTGACCGGTCGCTATCCGGGGGATTTGGATGATCCCCATACTCTGGTTTGTCGGTGGCGTCCTCATGCACAGGTTAATCCTGCTTTGGCGGATCTTTTGGATGAGATGATTTCACCGGCCCCGGAAAACCGACCGGCTTCTGCTGGGGAATTGTTGGGGCGTTTGGCAAAAATTTCGCGCCGGCGCAAGCGTGTTGCTAAAGCACTTCGCAGTTTTGATGTAGTTTTATCTATTTTGAGGTTAATTTTTAAGCCGTTTGTTTTGGTTGCGGAAGTTTTTTATAAATTGCTGGCCGGTTTAACTAAAAACTTTTGGCGAATTTTAACTTATAGCTTTCAGGCTCTTTTAGATACGTTGTTGGGAATGATCATGGCCGGTTTGGGAGGAGGTATTGGGGCGGGAATGGGGTGTTGGTTGGTTTATGGGGTGCCGGTGGGGAGAAAGTTTGCTGCTTGGCTATCAACACAATCGGGTTTAATTGAAAGTGGGATGGTAATTGAACCGGCGCTTTTTCTGTTTGCTTTGGCCGGTTTTGGCACAGCTTTAGGTTTAACAGAGTCGGGCAGTTTTTCTCAAAAAAGACAATTTTGGCGGGCCGGTTTTCTTGGTATTTTGGGTTATATTGTGGGATGGTTGTTCGCGCAGACTATTCCACCGTCATCGGCACAAATTTTAAATCAGTTTATGGGATTTTCTGCGATTGGGATTGCTTTGCTGACCTTGGGTTTAGGTTTGCCAAAGCATCATTTATTGCTGGGGTCTTTGGCTGCTATGGGAACGGCGGTTTTTGTAGCTGTTTTCCTGGCTGTTTTTCCTTTAGAGTTAAGTTTTTTGTTTAACTCAAATGCTGTGGCGGGTAAGTTGGGGTGGCAAGAATTTTCGGCGTGCGTGATCTTTTTTGCTTTTTTGGGAAGTAGTGGTACTTTTTGCTTGGGTTGGGTTTATTATGTGTTGATTCCTGTCTTAAGATTTTTGGGATTTCGGTAATTTTTTGCTTGGGAATATTTATGGCTGGGAGGCTAAGCTTTTGTTTTAAATAAAGCAGGTAGCAAAGCTAACTCTGAGGAAGACGGAGGCAGGTTCTCTGTCTTGCAAGGCTTGAAAATAACTTGACAATATGAGCATTTTATGCTAATAATATTTGCTTAAGTTAATAAGGATAATCAGTGAAATATGGTGGTTACTATCCAACAATTAATGCAGTGGAAACAGCAAAATCGTCCTATTGTGGCGTTGACTGCTTGGGATTTTTTGTTTGCTGAGTTGTTGGATAAGGCGGGGGTAGATTTGATTTTGGTGGGGGATTCTTTGGCGATGGTGGCGTTGGGTATGGAAACGACGCTGCCTTTAACTATGGATGCAGTAATTCATCATGCACAGGCGGTAAAGCGGGCTGTGAAAAAGGCTTTACTGGTGGTGGATTTGCCGTTTATGAGTTATCAGGAATCTCCGCAGCAAGCTTTGCAAAATGCGGGACGAATTTTGAAGGAAACGGGGGCAAATGGGGTTAAGTTGGAGGGGGGTTATCCGGTGATGGCGGAGACTGTGGAACGTTTGGTTTTGGCGGGGATTCCTGTTTTGGGTCATTTGGGTTTAACGCCGCAATCTGTTCATCAGGTTGGTTATCGTCAACAGGGTAAAACAAAGGAGGCTGGGGAACGGATTTTAAGGGAGGCTTTGGCTTTGCAAGCGGCGGGTGCTTTTGCTATTGTTTTAGAGCATATTCCGGCAGAGTTGGCGAAGGAAATTACGGCGCAGCTTGTTATTCCTACTATTGGTATTGGGGCGGGAAGTTTTTGTGATGGGCAAATTTTGGTGACTGCTGATTTGTTGGGTTTTTCTAACCGGCAGCCTCCTTTTGTTAAGTTATATGCAAATTTGCAAGAGACGATTGGGCAAGCTTTGCAGGAATATTGCAGGGAAGTGAGAGAGGGGAAGTTTCCTGAATCTTAAGCCGTTGTTTGGCCCACCATTATAAGCCGATGGGCAAAGCCTAGGGGTTAAATTTTTCATCCTTTAGGATTAGGTCAAATTGGGCTAAAAACAGGCAAGATCAAGTGAGAAATATCTGGTCTACGGCCTATAAAAGTTATGCAACGGCTGTCTTTAAATCTACATTCTAATTCTCAAACTTCTGAAATTTTGCATCCGGTTTCTAGGTGGGCAAAATTTAGTGCATTGGTTGCGTTGATAAATTTAGTTTTAGTTTTGTTCAATACAAGCTATATTCCTCTGCGTAATTTTTATGTGCGTCAGTTTCCTCAGTTGGTGGCTGTGTATGATCCTCTTAAAGGTATTAAACCGCACCCTGTTACTCAAAAATATCTGAGGACTGTGGATGAACTGGGGGCGCAGGTGTCGCAAACCGGCCTGGAAAATTCCCAAACTCAACAACTTTTGCAAACTCTGCGAAGGGAAAGCGAAATTTTAATGGATGAAAATCCTTTTTCTGGGGGTTTGGGTTCAGAAACTTTTGCTCAGGTTCAACAGCGCATTTCTGCTCATGTTGGCAATATTTCGGCAAAACAAGCTTTTGAGCAGTTTTGGAGTGTGGAACGTTTGAAACAAGCCGGTTTGCAATCGGAACTGGTTTTTTTTAATTCCCAAATTCGGCCTTTGATTTTACCAAATTATTCTCGGAGTCTCAATCAATATGGGTATCCGATAGATAATTTTTGGATGATTGATAGTTTTTTTATTGGTTTTTTTGGCTTGGAGTTTTTGATTGGGACGTATTGGCTTTCGCGCAGGCTTTCGGTGAAAACTTGGCTGGATGCGATGATAAGGCGCTGGTATGATGTGTTTTTGGTTTTGCCTTTTTTGCGGCCTTTGCGGGTGATTTCTGTGGGGGTTCGTTTGCATCAAGCTGGTTTGTTGAAGTTTGACCGATTTTTGGTTCAAGCGTCTCACGAACCGGCGGCGCCTTTGGCGGATCAAATGACGGATTTGGTGATTATTCGGATTATTAATAAGCTGCAAAATGCGATTCGCAATGGTGATGCGGCGCGGTTTTTACTTGAGCCTAAACCTTTGGTGACGGTGAATAATGTTGATGAGGTGGAGGCGATTACTGACCGGCTAATGCAGGTTACTATCAGTAAAGTTTTGCCAAAGGTGCAGCCAAATTTGGAGGCGCTGATGCACCACAGTATTGAAAGTGCTTTTAAACAGTCGAATCTTTATCAAGGTTTGCAAAAAATACCGGCTTTGGGTGTTTTGCCAAGGGAGGTGATCGAACAAACTGCAAATTATCTGGCGGGTGCGGCGGTGGATGTGGTGGCTAGTTCTTATTCTGATACGCAGGCTAAGCAAATTTTAGACCAATTAACGCGAGATTTTAGTGCGGAATTGCGCCGGCAGTTGCGGGATACGAAAACGCTTTCTGAAATTGAAAATTTGCTTTCTGATTGGTTGGAGGAGTTGAAGTTAAATTATTTGGTTCATTCGGGTGTTAGTGACACGGAGGATAGTTTGGCGGAAGCTGAGGTTTTGCGACAAGTTGATGAAAACCAGACCGATTCTTTACCGACGATATCATAGCTACAAAGCCGGTTTCTAAAACAAAGCAGCTTTGTAGAAATTGTTTGTTTACCTTCGCTGAGTCGAAATTGTTTTAAATTTTTCGTTCTGCTGTCCAGTGCCGGTCTGAAGATTGATAAACTTTGATGTTTTCTAAACCGGCTTTTTCTATCATTTGCTGCACTTCTTCGAGGGTAAATGCGGCGTGGAGTGAGTCGCAAAAGAGTTGTTTTTGATGTTCGTTACAGTCGCCGGCATATTGTTTTACTAAAGAGTCTACAATTTGGCTAGATGCCGGTCTTAATAAGTCTCTGAGGAAAATAGCGCCGGCGGGTTTTAATACTCGTTTGATTTCGCATAAAAATGGTAAGGGATCGCTAAGGTGGTGGACGATGCTGTTAGAAATTACTAGGTCAAAATGGGCATCGGGATAGGGCATTTTTTTGGCATCGATTAATTGGAGGTTAATTTGGGATTCTAAACCGGCCTTCTCGATGTTTTCTGCTCCTATTTTTAGCATATTTTCTGATAAGTCTATGCAGGTAATTTGCCAATTTGGGCGCATTTGGGCGATAAAGATGGGTATGCGGGCGGTGCCGGTGCCGGCGTCTAATATTGTTGCTGGTGCCGGTGGTGCAAGTTGGATTACGCTTTCGGCAAAGGCACGATTGACTTGTGTAAAATCCATTGCATCATATTCAATGGCTTCTTGCCAAGTGTCCATGACTTCGGGTTCTAATATTCGCTGCATAATGCTTTAGTAATAAGGGCTGTAAATATTTTATAACTTTATTGCCTGATGATAAAGTTATCTAAATTTTTAAGCGGCGATATAATGGTGATGGCTTCTGATGAGCAAAGTGTGATTTTATGGGATTTTAAATGTATTTTAAAGTTACATTTGTTTGAGGCCGGTTGTCATTGAGCGGGGGATTATTTGCAAACAAATTCTGAGGTTTCTGAGAGTGAGCGTTGGTTGTGCTACCGATAATTGTTCATTGTTTCTTGCTTTTTAGGCCGGTGGGGCGGCTGTCCCGCCTGCCTCCCTGTCCAGAAAGTCGCCTGTGACGAAAATCACATCCCATAATCAACAATAAGCCTTATAATAAACGTAAGTCGAAGTCGTTATGAGTTTAAGTAAAACTATGGCAAACGTAGAAAACTTGGTGATTATTGGTTCCGGGCCGGCAGGCTATACAGCAGCGATTTATGCCGGTCGGGCCAACCTCAAGCCGGTGGTGTTTGAGGGCTACCAAATGGGCGGTATCCCAGGCGGTCAGTTGATGACTACGACTGAGGTTGAGAATTTCCCTGGTTTTCCTGAAGGTATCACCGGCCCCGCGTTAATGCAGCGCATGAAGGCTCAGGCCGAACGCTGGGGAGCCGAATTATATACAGAAGATGTGATATCTGTTGACCTCACACAGCGTCCCTTTACCGTAAAGTCGGAGGAACGGGAAGTTAAAGCCCACAGTATTGTGATTGCTACTGGCGCTACTGCCAAACGCTTAGGGCTACCAAGTGAGCATACATTCTGGAGTCGCGGGATCTCTGCTTGTGCGATTTGCGATGGTGCGACACCGATTTTTAAGGGCGTAGACTTGGCGGTGATTGGGGCCGGTGATACGGCGGCGGAAGAGGCAATTTATCTCACAAAGTATGGCTCCCACGTTAATATGTTGGTGCGTACTGATAAAATGCGAGCTTCTAAAGCAATGCAAGATCGGGTTTTAAGTAATCCGAAAATTACTGTGCATTGGAATACGGTGGCGGTGGATATTTATGGAGATGTTGCTAATGGCAGAATGGATGGAGTTAAGTTAAAAAATACCCAGACTGGTGAGGAAAAAGATTTGCCGGTGAAGGGGTTATTTTATGCCATTGGTCATACTCCAAATACGCAGCTTTTTAAGGGTCAATTAGAGTTAGATGAAATTGGCTATGTGGTAACAAAACATGGCTCTGTGGAAACGTCTGTGGAAGGTGTTTTTGCTGCGGGAGATGTGCAAGATCACGAGTTTCGACAAGCGATTTCTGCGGCGGGTACTGGATGTATGGCGGCGATGTTAGCAGAACGTTGGTTATCGGTTAATAATTTAGCTCAGGAATTTAAACAAGCAGAGGAAGATCACAAGCCTGCTGAGCCGGTGAATGAGCAAAAAGCGGATACTGCGGAGACTTTTGAAATTACAACAACCCGCCATGCTGGAGGCTATGCGCTGAGAAAATTGTTCCATGAAAGTGACCGTTTAATTATGGTAAAATATGCGTCACCAACTTGTGGCCCTTGTCATACTTTGAAGCCAATTTTGGGTAAGGTTGCTGAGGAGTTTGATGGCAAAATTCACTATGTGGAAATTGACATTGAACAAGATCAAGATATTGCTCAAAATGCTGGGGTGACTGGTACTCCGACTGTGCAATTTTTCAAAGATAAGGAGTTAGTGACGGAGTTTAAGGGTGTTAAGCAAAAGAGTCAATATCGGCAAGTGATTGAGAGTCATTTGTAAGTTGTAGGCTGGGCTTTGCCCAGCATTTTTTTATTATAGGCTTATGAAGATTTCGTTTTGTGCTATTGTTAAGAATGAAGGGGCGAATTTACGCCGGTGTTTAGCTAGTGTGAAACCTTATGTGGATGAGTTAGTTGTGGTGGACACCGGCTCTACCGATGATACGGTAGAAATAGCGCGAGAATTTGGAGCCAAACTTGGTTATTTTGAGTGGTGTGATGATTTTGCGGCTGCTCGAAATTATGCGCTTTCTTTGGTGACTTTTGATTGGGTTTTGGTGTTGGATGCTGATGAGGAGTTGGTTGTTTTTGAAGATTATTTTAGGGAAAGTTTAATTGATTGTAATTTGCTGGGATATACGTTGCAAAGAAGGGAAGCTTCTCAACCTGATGGGATGACTCCTTTGCATACTTTGCGATTATTTCGTAATCTTCCTGAGTTGAGGTTTGAACAGCGTTTTCACGAAGATTTGAGGTATGAGAATAAACTTCTGAGGGCTGATAAAATTGGCTTTTTAGAATCTCTACGAATTTTGCATTATGGGTATGAAACAGCGGAGGTAAGATTTCAGAAAAGTCTTAATCGCAATATTCCGATTTTAGAGCGTATTCGTGCGGAAGAAGGGCTGAGTTTGATGTTGCTTTATTGTTTGGCGGGGATGTATGCAGACACTCAACAGCCGCTAAAAGCAATGGAGTGTTATCAAGAGGCTTTTGACAGGCTTTTTTTAAATTTGCTGGAGGGAAACCCGCCGGAAGATTTTAGGTTTGTGCCTTCGTTGCTTGTTAATTTGGCGGTACATTTTTTGCAAGAAAATAATTTTGAAGATCCGCAATTTTTGTTACAAAGAGGCTTAGAATGGTGTCCGAATTTTCCACCTTTAAATTATTTGGCGGGAGTGACTCATCGGGGCTTAGGTTTGACTGAGGAGGCGATTGCTTTTTTTGAGAATTGTATTAAAATAGGTAGAGAAAATTGCTACTATACCGGCGAGCCTTTTGATGGGGGATATATGACAATTTATCCGGCTTATGATATGGCTTGTGTTTTCAGGGAGTTGGGGCAATTAGAAGAGGCGCGGAAGGCTTTTGAGTTGGCGCTTAGTTTTGATGAAAATTTTGGGCCGGCAAGGGATGCTTTAGAAAAACTTAATCAAATTATAGAAGAAAATGACACAGTTTAGTTATCCAAAAATAGAGCCGATGACAAGCGAAAAAAGACCCTTTTGGTCGGAAATGATTCCGGCTTATAATAATACAAAATTTTTAGAACAAGCGCTGCAAAGTATTTTAGCTCAAGATCCGGGCCCGGATGAGATGCAAATTGAGGTGATTGATGATAATTCCACAAAAAATGACCCGGAAGAAATTGTTAGGAAAATTGGAAAAGATCGGGTGATTTTTTACCGGCATCCTTAACAAAAAAATCGGGCGATCATCACGCAATTTTTGCTTTTTATTTGGCAGGGTAGTTATTGCGGTCTGGAGATGTCGCCGGTGCGATTACTCAGATAAAAGAGGGACTAAAATGCAGTCAGTCTCAGGAAGTTATGCAACGTTTAGGTGCGTTGTTAGCGTCGCCAGAAAGTGAGCCGGTGTTGAGAGTTTTTGCAGATTTATTGCAAGCCGGTGGTTAATTCGTAAGTTCTGCAATACACTGTTTTAAACGTTCAGCCATTGTATAATTTTCCAGGTTTTTTTGCCGATTAATTTCGCTCTGCAAAAATGAAATAAATTCGGTAATTTGTTCGGAATTGCTGTTAGATAGGCTGAATAACCACGTTGTTTGTGCTTCCAATTCTTCGTCATTTAAAAAATAGGCTAAACCCAGATACCAATAGTTTGATATAATCGTAGAGTCAGCCTCAATTGCTTGCTCATAAAGTCTTGCGGCTTCGCCGAAATTTCCTTGTAAAAAAGCGTCATAAGCCTGCTGTTGAAAATTACAAATTTGGTTTAACCATTTTATCCATTCTTGTGCTCGCACCGGCCAAATGCAACAGTTATTAATATAATCCACTTGTTGTTTCAAGTGAGTTTCCAAATTGGGAGATTCTTTTAAAATACGGACAGTTTCGTTAATAAAAGAAGTTTGATAATTTTCGGGATTTTTCCAAGAAAGTAACGAGGCAAAACCGCTAGTTGTTTCGGGTAGTGCGCCTAAATTGCTGGTAATAACATAACATCCACTTGCCATTGCTTCCATGACTGCAATACAGGAAGTTTCAGGATAATGATTTGGATAAGCTAAAGCTGTAACTAACTTTAATTGACGGGAAAGTTCTGGCTGAGGGACGGAACCTATATACTCTATTCCTTCGGTTTCTTGGCATTTTTTGTAAAGCTCATTATACTGCTCATCTGCATTTGAAAGCTGGTAAACTTTCATGCTAGAAAACACTTTTAGCGTGGTGCCGGGCACAGCTTCGCGAATTTTGGGGAAAATTTCTACAAGGATATCTAACCCCCTAAACGGCGTACTGGTATAGGCAATAACCGGCGGTTTTGTTTTTTGAGAAACGATGGAAATGTCATTAGAAAAAAGGGCAGAAAAACTGGGAGAAATGGCATTGCGGAGAATAGCAGTTTTATTGAAATTGATATTAAACTGTTCTATATATTGCTGGCGTTGCCACTCGCTGACAAAGGCAAACGCATCATAACTTTCTCTTTCCTCTCTGTTTTGTAAAGCAGAAATTGCCGGTTGATCTGATGCGTGTTGCGTCCACAAAATGAAACGGGTATTTTTACCAATAAGAGGTTTAATTTTCGTCCCGGCTACCGCCATATTTAAAACAATTAAAACATCAAGATTTTGTAATAAATCATTAGCCACAATATTAATCGGCACACACATTACACCCCGCGATTTTTCCGCCATTGAAATGTTGTTCAATAGCCAAACTTCCTGTCCTTGTTGTGCCAAAGCTTCGGCGAGATAACAAAGCGCAGACTCGGAACCTCCCATTGGCATTTGATAAACGCTTTCTATGTTATAGTTTCTGTCGCTTAAGTCGAGAAAGGCAATTTTCATCTCAATTTATCATCCCTGAGCAATTTTTATATCATAATAACCCAAAATTTTCTCACAGTTCTGTTAAAAATGTTAAACCGGCCCCAAAATTGGGTAAACTTATTATCAGGGTGTCGCCGGCTGAAAATCAGCTTTTTTTAAAATATGCCAACTTATTTAAGCGGAATCAAGGAATTTATCGCCTCGTGGGATGATCCTTTTGTGGAAGAAAAAGAAGGCGAAATCATCCGAGAAAGTGCCGAGGGACACATTAACACCGATGGTACAACAGCTTGTTTTAATTCGCCAATTTTTACCCGTTATCATCGCAAGTTTAAACGTTCGCTGGAAGCAGGGATAAGAGAACTTGCAACCATTCTCATTTTAAAATTTAACTGCATTACTTATTCAAGTTGTCAAGGTCATTTTTCCACCGCTGATGCAGTAATGCGACAAAGATATGTGGGAGTTATCCCCCGCAATGACAATGAATACCAAAAAATTAAAAAGCTTTTCTTGAACTTAGCAGAACAAACTAATGCTCAAATTCCGGGTAGTTGTGTGCGGTTGTGGGTGGATGAAGATCAAGTAGACTCAGAAGAGTGTAGTTTGGCTTGTTTGCATTTATTTTTTGTCGGAGTGGATGCAGATGAAAAACGCTATTTTACAGATGTAGAAATCGTTTATAAAAAACTTTTAGAAAATCTTTCAACTTACCCCCAAGGTTGAAGGGCTACCGGCAGGACTGGTTTTTTTTTGGCAATTATGTTAAGGTTTTATGACAAAAGACCCCCACCCGCTACCAGTCAAAATTGACAATAACCAGAAATTAACAAAAAAATTTGCGGTTCAGTTGCTTTATTTCAAAACGATAGAAAGGCAAAAAAAGAAGCGGGATTTAAAATTGAAAACAGGAAACTCTAAAATGTAAGGTAAAAAACAGAATTAGCAGACAACAGCGTGTTAGGATAAAAAATTGGACTGTCTGCAATCAACCAGCCAGAATAAAATGCGCGGCTTTTTAAAGAAGGGGCCGGTGGCTGCTGGGAATAATGCACAGTTTAATAAAAGTTTGTTTCCTTATAACTTGGTTTCATTATGACGGATTCGATTCGCTACCTGATGTGTTCTCCTGATCATTACGATGTGGATTATGTGATTAATCCTTGGATGGAGGGCAATATTCATAAATCCTCGCGGGATCGCGCTGTTGAGCAGTGGCAAAAGCTTTACCACACCCTTAAAAATCATGCAATTGTAGATTTAGTTCCCCCACAAAAAGGCTGGCCGGATATGGTATTTACGGCAAATGCCGGCCTGGTTTTGGGTAAAAATGTTGTTTTATCGCGGTTTTATCATCCAGAACGGCAAGGCGAAGAACCGCATTTTAAAGAATGGTTTGAATCGCAAGGTTATAATGTTTATGAATTGCCGAAAGATTTGCCGTTTGAAGGTGCTGGGGATGCGCTTTTAGATCGGGAAGGCCGCTGGTTGTGGGCCGGTTATGGTTTTCGCTCAGAATTAGATTCGCATCCTTATATTGCCAAATGGCTCAATATTGAGGTAGTTTCTTTACAGTTGGTAGATCCGCGTTTCTATCACCTTGATACTTGTTTTTGTCCTTTGGCCGGCGGTTATTTGTTGTATTTTCCCCCGGCTTTTGATTTCTATTCCAACCGCATTATCGAAATGCGTGTGCCGCCTGAAAAACGAATTGCAATTTCTGAAGCTGATGCCGTTAACTTTGCTTGCAATGCGGTGAATGTTGACGAAATTGTGATTATGAATAAAGCAAGTCAGGATCTAAGAGATCGCTTGCAAGCCGTTGGTTTTCAAGTGCTTGAAACGCCGCTGACGGAGTTTTTAAAAGCGGGGGGTGCGTCGAAGTGTTTGACGCTGCGAGTCACAGAGCCGGTGCGCGAAGAAAGGCAGGCAAATGTGCCGGTGGAAAGTCGCGTCATTCGCATGGAAGGTCATTTGCTTGACTCTGGTTTAATTAGCCGTGCTCTCGACCGTGTGATGGAGTGTGGCGGCAGTTTCCAAGTGTTGAATTTTAACTTGGGTGAACAGCGCCAAAGTACATCCTCGGCTGAGGTAAAAGTATCGGCTCCTTCTCACGATGTGATGGAGGAAATCGTCGCACAATTGATCGATTTAGGTGCGGTGGCGCTGCCAGAAGAAGAACGCGACGCCAACCTGGAGCCGGTGGAAATGGACGGCGTTGGGCCTGATGATTTTTACGTTACAACGATTTATCCAACGGAAGTAAGGGTAAATGGTCAGTGGGTGCGGGTGCGCTATCAGCGTATGGATGGGGCAATTGCGATTACCTACGAGGGACAAACGCCGGTGGCTACCTGTAAATTACTTCGTGATCTCAAAGTTGGTGAGCAGGTGGTGGTGGATGTGGTTGGCATTCGCACGGTTCGCAAAAAAGAATCGCGTGAACAGCGAAATACTCAGGAATTCACGTTTATGTCGTCTGGGGTGTCCAGCGAGCGCCGCGTTGAGTTAGTTGTGGATCAGGTGGCGTGGGAGTTGCGCCAAATTCGGGATCGCGGCGGTAAAGTTGTTGTGACTGCTGGGCCGGTTGTTATACATACCGGCGGTGCAGAACATCTGTCATGGTTGATTCGTGAGGGATATGTGCAGGCGTTGCTCGGCGGTAATGCGATTGCGGTGCATGATATGGAGCAGTCGATGATGGGAACGTCTCTCGGCGTGGATATGAAGCGCGGGGTAGCGGTTCGCGGTGGCCACCGGCACCATCTCAAGACGATTAATACAATTCGCCGCTATGGAAGTATAGCTAAGGCTGTTGAGCAAGGTCTTCTCACAAAAGGTGTAATGTATGAATGTGTGAAGAACAATATACCTTTTTCGCTGGCCGGTTCGATTCGGGATGATGGCCCGCTACCGGATACGCAGATGGATTTGATTAAGGCACAGGAAGAGTACAGCCGCTTGATTGGCGGTGCTGATATGATTTTGATGTTGTCTTCCATGTTGCACTCAATTGGTGTGGGAAATATGACGCCAAGTGGGGTAAAAATGGTCTGTGTTGATATTAACCCTGCTGTGGTTACAAAGCTCAGTGATCGCGGTTCTGTGGAGTCAACTGGTGTGGTAACTGATGTTGGTTTGTTCCTGAGTTTGTTGGTGAAACAACTTGAACAGTTAACGAGTCCTTACGCCGTTGCTTCTGCTGTTTAATATGTGGTTTTTTGGGTGGGGTTCAAACTCCACCCAAATTAAATTTATGCTGAAATAAAGCATCGGGTTGGGATATCCTGCGGGCAGATTTAAAATTGCTAGATTATGATTTAGAGAAAATTAAGGCCGGTCGCTCAATGGAGGCTTTATGGAGAATCGAAAACAGCGGGGTATTTTAACTTCATGGAAAGATGATAAAGGTTTCGGTTTCATCAAACCCGATAGGGGAAAGGCAGAGGTTTTTATACATATCAGCGCCCTAAAAGGATCGGCTCGTCGTCCGCGAGTGGGGGATGTTATTTTTTATGAGTTAGCCACTGCGGATCATGGTAAAGTTCGCGCTTGTAATGCTTCTATTCAAGGGGTTGTTTCTGAACCGGCAGCGCGAAAGCATAAAAGGAAAAATGACAAGTTGTTTCCCAAATCTTCTTATCTTAGTGGCATAGCTACGCTCGCTATTTTGGGAATTATTTTTACTCAACTTCGGAATTTTCAATTCAATACATTTCTTAGACAATTCGCTCCGATTCAATCTGTAGTAAAACCCGCTTGTATTATCAAGGGTAATATTTCCCAAAGCAGCGGTAATAAACTTTATCACGTTCCTGGGATGGAGGATTATGGAAACACTGTTATTGATTTGAGTCGTGGAGAGCGGTGGTTTTGCACGGAAGCAGAAGCAATTCAAAATGGATGGAGAAGAGCGCCAAGATAAAAGAAAGTGTAAAATTGCCAAAAAACGTAAATAATTAAAACCTTTTCACCAATTCTTGCTCAAAAACTTGCACAAAACCGATAGCTAATTGAATCACCGGCCACCCCACTAAACAAATAAAAGCCGCCAAACGAGTTTTAATATCTAAACCTTGCCGAACAGCCACAATAACTGCAAGCAAACTCCAAACTGATAAAATTAATTCTATAGGCCGGCCCAATAAAGGAATCACCGTTAAAAAATTTAATACTTGCGGCGCATAAGCAAAGCCAATCGGAATTAATAAATCTTGGTAAGAGACATGATTGGGTTTAAGCTTATCACCGATTAAATTAATGCTAAATGTCCAAAAATAGTAACCCCCGATAACGCTAAGCCCATCCAATACCAGGGCCAAAAAAAGAATAAAAGGTTGAGCAAGATTTATTAACAAAATAATAGCACTTCCCAAAACGTGAGAAAAAGCGGCTAAAATTACAATTGTTCGGGCAATGCGTTGATTTTTGGGAGTGTTCCTAGCCGCTTCATAAAAATCGGCATTCAAAATAAGTGCGTTCCAAAGTGTGGTTTTAAAATTGGTTTTTATGGGTTTGTCTTTCATGGGTTCCTCGGAGGTTGCAATAGCTGATAACTTTGATAGAATACTACGAACCTGCATAGTTTAAATTAAGTTAAATGCTGCAATTAATTGGCCGGCTGCTTGGGTGGCTGCGGGGTGGAACGTTAAATCTGTTGGGGATCGGCTTGGTGATTTTGCTGGTGTGGGGAATCACTTCGCCGGTGGGAACATTGGTGTGGTGGTTGGGGGAAGGTGCAGAGTCTTTAGGACTGCGAAAAAACCGGCCTAAAAATTTATTACCACCCAGTAGCAAAACAACACCAGCGCCACAAAAAGCCGGTGATAAAGACAAAACTTGTTATATTATTTTTCTGCCTGGAGTGGGTGATTTTTCTGCCGATGAATTAACACCAGGCGAAACCTATTTTTTAGCTCGTTTAGTTCAGCTTCACCCCAATTGTGTAGCGGTTTCTGATGTTTTTCCCTATTCTGCGGCGAATAGAAGTTTAGGCGGTGGAAGACCTTTAGCTCAGTTTTGGCAGTTTGCAAATGATGCCACCGGCTGGCTGGGAGGAGCCGATATTTTAATTAAAATTCGTAATCTTTGGCGGTTTGCAATTTCTGCCGACTCTCGTTATGGGCCGGTTTATAATCAAGGCATTGCCAGCGCAATTATTGAGCGAATGAATGACGAAAATCCCGTTCCTGAAAACCCGAAACAACCGATTAAAATTCTGTTGGTTGGTACAAGTGGTGGTGTCCAAGTTTCTTTGGGGGCGGCGACTTATTTAAAACAGTGGTTAAGTTCCGAAATTACGGTTATTTCCATTGGTGGAGTTTTTGATGGAAATCATGGATTTGAATCTGCAAATCATGTTTATCATTTAAAAGGAAAACGCGATCCTATTGACAATATTGGTGCTATTGTTTTTGCTTCTCGTTGGTCTTGGGTGGTCGGTTCTCCTTTTAATATGGCGCGACGCCAAGGCAAATATACTGAGCAAATTAGCGGCCCACACGGCCATGATGGGCCCCAAGGTTATTTTGGCGAAGATGTTGCTAAATCCCCTGATATTACCTATGTGCAATTAACGGTAAAAGAAGTGGATAAATTGCCGGTTTGGAAGCCGTAGGGCGATGTTCTGCCCACCATGTCGAGGCCGGTGGGCAATGGCTACCCTACAGTTTTACCGGCTTTCTGCAACCCATTCAACAATGCCATCCGCCAACGCAACGGCTAATTTTTTCTGTTCTTCAGAATTGGTAATCCATTCAAACTCATAAGGGTTAATCATAAAGCCCAATTCCAACAACAAAGAAGGCGCTACAGCAGGTCGAGTTAAGGCTAAATTATTCCAAAACACTCCATAGGAAGGCCGGCCTAATTTTTCCACCAAATAATTCTGCAAAAACACGGCTAAACTGTGTGCTTGAGTATGATACCAAAACATCCCCACGCCTTTTGTATTCATCGCATCACCGTTATCCGGCAAGGCGTTATAATGAATACTCAAAGCCAAATTTGGCTCTTGTTTATTAATCATCGTTGCCCGATCTCCGGGTAACAAATCGATATCCCCTTCCCTCGTCATTAAAACAGTTGCGCCACGTTTAATTAACTCTTCTCGCAATAGTTTGGAGACAATTAAAGTTACTTCTTTTTCAGGATAACCATTCGGCCCCCGCGCCCCCGAATCTTCTGGCCCGCCATGCCCCGGATCAAGCATAATTGTCATGCCAGATAGCGGTTGATTGGGATTATTTGTGGCCGGTGCAGTTCGCAAGGTTAGCACCAATGTTGTGCCGCGATATTCTAGTTTATATCCCCATTGTTGCGCGGATTTTAAGTTAAAAACGTACTGCACTTGTTCGGGTGCTAATTGTTGCCAATCGAGGCGAGAAATCAAGGGGTTATCATCAAACCGAATGGTATCAGTTTGAGCCGTTGTGTTGTATAAAGTTAGGCTAAATGTATTCGTTCCCTGCTGTACAGAAACCGGCACAGCTACTTGTAAAGGAAATAATATTTCCATCCCCCCAGCTACCGGACGTGATGTGACACTGCGAATAATTGATTTTGGTGGAACTGCTGCTTTAAAAATTCGCGTTTCTCCACTTTTTATCCATCCACCATAATCTAAACGCAACCATTCTCCCTCGCGTCCGGTAATAATTGCCTGTGTTCCTTTGGGTAAGGGGGTGAGGCGAGAATGATCAGTGCTGGGGCCGGTTCTGGCTACACCGCTATCAACTGTTACCTCGGCAATTTCTATTTCTGCCGGTGATAATATTGTTACGTTTCCGGGTGCACTTTGGGTAATTGTTTGGCCGTTTAATGTTAATTGGAATTGAGGTTTACCTAAATTTCCGGGGGCGGAAGCGCTGGCGCAACCTTGATATTTTCCTGCTGTGGTGGTGGGTTGATTTGTGTCGGTTAAAACAGCAGAATTGGGGGGAAGTTCGACTTTTTGGGTGGGGAAAAGGGGGATACTTTGACCGGCTAATTGCACAGAAACTTGGGCGTTGGCCGGTGCAACTGCACCAAAACAAATTAATTCCCCTGGTTTCCGATAAATATCAACGGCGGGAGTTAAAGAATCTTTGGCAAATGCTAATCCCACCGGCATCACCGGCAAAGTCGATTCTCGCGTTACTTTGATTTGTAATTCTTGATTTTGATAGCGCAAACTAAACAAATTTTCGCCCATTTTTAAGGGAAAAGTTGGGGCAAAATGACCCCCCGGACTGCGCTCTATTTTTTGATTGTTTACTAGCACTTCTCCGCCTGGGGGTGCACTGCCAATTAAAAAAATTCGATCCGAATTGGTTGTGTGATTTGGGGAGGGATAGGCCACAAATAAACCTTGTTGAGCATGAGCCGAAGAAACGCTGATCATAGAACCAATTAAAGCCAATCCTAGAATTTTTTTCATGGCGTAACCTTTAAACACCTTAGCTAAAATCTTTCCTGCCAATATAGCAGTAATCCGCACAATCATAAAAATGGGGGATAGGCAAGAATGTAACAATACTGGGCCGTAGGTAAAAAAAGGAGAGACAGTAAAAAAGTCTGTCAGAAAATTTTTATTATAAATTTTTTTGAGCAAATTCTCCCGGCAGAGGGTAAAATTAATAATAACGTCAGAAAACCTCTGCAATAGAGAGTCATGGTTGTTTGCCAATCACCAGATGTGTCGCTTTGTGCCGGTCACAGCATCCAAGTTAGGCGGCTGCAAACTGTAACCGACTGTGGCACAATTGAGAGCAGGCGTAGGGCGTAGAATTGTTAGGTCAAAAGAATTTTATGACGAAATTTGTGTTTGTCACCGGCGGAGTTGTCTCCAGTATTGGTAAAGGAATTGTTGCGGCTTCTTTGGGCCGGCTGCTGAAATCAAGGGATTATTCGGTTTCAATTTTGAAGCTTGATCCTTATATAAATGTCGATCCGGGCACCATGAGTCCGTTTCAACATGGTGAAGTTTTTGTGACGCAAGATGGCGCCGAAACTGACCTTGATTTGGGACACTATGAGCGTTTTACAGAAACTTCTATGTCGCGTTTAAATAGTGTTACCACCGGCAGTATCTATCAAGCAGTAATTAATAAAGAACGTCGCGGTGATTATCAAGGCGGAACGGTACAGGTGATTCCTCATATCACCAATGAAATAAAAGAACGCATCCGGCGTGTTGCAAAAAACACTAATCCTGATGTAGTTATTACCGAAATTGGTGGCACAGTTGGTGATATTGAATCGCTGCCTTTTTTGGAAGCAATTCGTCAATTTCGTAAAGATGTGGGGCGAAATAATGTGTTATATATGCACGTTACTTTGCTTCCTTGGATTCCCGCAGCCGGTGAAATGAAAACAAAACCAACGCAACACTCAGTTAAAGAATTGCGTTCAATTGGCATTCAACCGGATATATTAGTGTGCCGGTCTGACCGGCCTCTGCAACCGGGAATGAAAGATAAACTCTCAGAATTTTGTGATGTGCCTCCCGAATGTGTGATTACGGCGCGAGATGCCAGCAGCATATACGAAGTACCCCTAACTCTGGAACGAGAAGGACTCGCACAACAAGTGCTAGAGTTGCTGAATTTAGAACAGCGGCAGCCGGATCTCAGCCAGTGGCAAACTTTAGTAGAACGTTTGTATCAAGGCGGCGAGCGCGTTGAAATTGCCATTGTT
The DNA here is from genome assembly GCF_025370775.1 of Ancylothrix sp. D3o. Taxonomy (NCBI): domain Bacteria; kingdom Bacillati; phylum Cyanobacteriota; class Cyanophyceae; order Oscillatoriales; family Microcoleaceae; genus Ancylothrix; species Ancylothrix sp. D3o. The sequence continues at coordinate 124,148 of NZ_JAMXEX010000006.1, forward strand.
GGTAAATATGTGAGATTAAACGACGCTTACTTATCCGTTGTTGAAGCTTTGCGTCACGCTGGCATTGCCGCCGGATGTGAGCTAAGTTTGCGTTGGGTAAACTCAGAAGACATCGAAACAAACGGTGCTCAAACATATTTGGAAGGCGTGCAAGGAATTCTCGTTCCGGGGGGTTTTGGCATTCGCGGTGTTGATGGAAAAATAGCTGCGATTGAATACGCTCGTCACAACAAAATTCCCTTCTTGGGATTATGTTTAGGTATGCAGTGTTCAGTAATAGAATGGGCACGGCATATTGGCGGTTTAAAAGATGCAAATAGTGCGGAATTTGACCCGCATACAACAAATCCTGTCATTAACTTATTGCCAGAACAACATGATGTGGTGGATCTGGGGGGAACAATGCGTTTAGGTTTATATCCTTGCCGCGTTGCACCAGATAGTTTGGCGTTTAAAATGTATCAACAAGAAGTGGTTTATGAACGCCACCGGCACCGTTATGAATTCAACAATGCTTACCGCAATTTATTCTTAGAAAGCGGCTTTGCTATCAGTGGAACTTCACCGGACGGGCGTTTGGTAGAAATTATTGAATTGCGCGACCATCCATTTTTTATTGCCACGCAATTTCACCCAGAATTTCAATCTTGCCCCAACTCGCCACACCCTCTGTTTCAGGGGTTTATCGAAGCTGGCCTCCAGCAATTGCAACCTGAGCCAGTACGTCAATTAACGGCGGAAGTATTTTAAGGGAATGATAGCACCGCTACCGAAAGATGAGGGGGTTTTGTGGCGTACTGGATCAAAATTAATTACGAACGGGATAAACAAACCCACGTCATCGATCTGGAGCGCTTAGCTGCTTTTTCTCTTTCTTGGAATGGCCGTGTAACTATTTATTTACCGAATGGCGAACCCCTCGTTGTAACTCAGCAAAGTGACCCAGAATCTTATCAAAAAGTTTTGGATTACATTGAAAAAACGACGGGGTTTGTCATTAGCCATTAGTCACTGGGGGCAGGCGCAGGATCACAGTGCTTATCTTAGTGTTTTTTTTGACTAATGATTTATTAGCTGCCACGCTAATTTAGCCGCGCCTACCATACCGGCAGTGTTACCTAATTCGGCGGTTAAAATTTGCAAATCTGACCGGCATTCTGGGATAACTCGGCGCTCAATTTCTCCCATTGTTGCCGGTAAGAAAAATTCTGCACTCGCCGCAACTCCGCCGCCTAAAATAATCGCTTCGGGTGTTAAAACATAAATTAAACTTGCTAAACCGGCCCCTAATTGATGGCCATAGGTTTCCCAAAATTCTAATGCTTGGCGGTTGCCGGCTTTCGCTGCGTGGCCGAGTTCCGCCGGTTCTGTGCTGGTGCGGCGGCGAATGGCTTGGACAGAAACGTGCTGCTCTAAAGATCCCCTATTGCCGCTGTGACATTCTGCACCATATAGGTCAATTGTGATTAAACCAAGTTCTCCAGCGGCGCCGGTGTGGCCGGTGAATAACTTCCCATTAAGTATAATTGCGCCGCCAACACCTGTACCTAATGTGAGCATGATTAAATTTTGAAAATGCCGACCGGCCCCTAACCAAGCTTCGCCAAGGCCGGCACAGTTGGCATCGTTGGCTAAGATCACAGGCCGGCCGGTGTTTTTTTCCAGCCAGTCGGCAAGGGGTACATTGTGCCAGTCGGCGAGATTAATGGCGACTTTGGCAATGCGTCCCTTTGCATCCACCGGCCCCGGAGTCCCGACACCAATGGCGACGCATTCTTGCTGGGGATCTAGTTGGGAAATGGCCTCTGCCATGACTTGAAAAACGGCGTTAGGAGTGGCCGGATGAGGGGTGGGAATGCTGAGGTTTTGGTGACAAGTTCCGCTGTGATCAAAACGGCCTATTTTGATTGCACTTCCGCCTAAATCGATGCCTATGACTTCTTTCTTTTTCATGGTTATTTGATATGCTTTTTGTTTATTCTACTTTTTTTTGTGACAGGGAAGTTGTAAAGGAAAAAATAGGGGAAAGAAAAAGAGGGTTTTTTGAACCGCAGATTAACGCAGATGGACGCAGATAGGTTATTTGTTTTGGAGATCGTTTGGTTTTAGTTGGTAACCAAACGTTCATAAAATTTTTCTAAGGTTTTAATCGGTTTTAAATCATCCCAAAGGAGGTTTTCGTTAGTTTTTAGGCGTTCAAGGATGTTATTTTTCCAGAGGGTATCGGTACCTAAACGGACGGCGATTTCTATGTAGTCGGCTTTTTCTTTGGCGATCAGGGAAGTTAGGTTGAGCCTTTTTAAAATTCCGTAGGAATGTCTGCCTCGCATTAGTTCCCCTGGATAGGTGACAACCGGCAAATTACAGGCTAAAGCTTCTAGGGTTGTGTGTCCGCCAGACCAGCCAAAACTGTCTAAATAAATATTAGAAATTAAATTCAAATTCCAGTAATCATCTTGATTGAGTTTGGGTAAGATTACACAATAATTATCAGCGTTGAGGTTATAGTTAGCAAAAGCGCGTTTGATTCGTTGTTTAAATCGTTCGGCTATAGCGGTGTTGGGGCGGGCTATAAATACAAATTGGGCTTGGGGGACTCGCTGGGCAATAGCTGCAAATACTCCGTCATATTGAGGTAAGTATTTATGGAATGTTTGGCAGCAAAGATAGACAACCCCATCGTTACGGAGTTGAAAGTCTGCACGGGTTTTTGTGGGTTGGGGGAGAACCGGTTTTGCGTAGGAAATACCAAGGTTTGGCAGTAAAACTACTTGTTCTGAATAATGTTGTTGTGGGTTTGCCGGCTCCATTAATTCGCTTGATAAAAAGTAATCAATAGTTGGCAAACCGGAGGTTTCTGGATGCGCCCACGTTGTACACTGCACCGGCGCAAGTCTCATCGCTGCTAGAGGAGTTATTTGAGCTTGTTGTCCAATATCAATATAGGTTAAAATATGCAGGTTATCGGCTAAAATTTCTTGAGCAAGTGTTTCGATATCTGTAAAATTTTCTGAGAATTTATGGCTGTGTTTTTTGAAGGTTTCGGTATATTCATCGCGGCGCGTGTTTAAATAATAGCAATAAATTTCAAACTTTTCTGGGTTGTGATGGCGCACCCATCCAAGGCTTAGTTTTCCAACAGTATGCCCCCAAAAACAACCGGAAACATACCCTATGCGAATTTTGCCATTTTCGCCTACGGGCGGCATTTTTCTAGGTTGTACCCATTGGGGGTAATTGCCTGCAACAATTTGATGTACCCAGTTACCGTATTGTTTTTGTAAGTCGAGGTCATTATAACCTTGGGCAGCTAAAAAAAAGTTGGAATGTTGGCTAATTCCTGCTAAGGCATTTTGCTTATCTTCTTCGGTTTTTAAGGGCGTTTTTTTGATGAAGTTTGTTAATTCTTCGCTATATCGAGTGCGGTAATATTCAATTTCTTGGTAGTTATTATAAATAATCGGCAAGGTTAAGTGATAGATAAATTTAAACAAAATTTGTTTAGGAAAAATTTTTGACGCGGTTTCGGCAATTTCTATTACTTCGTGGGGGTTGCCGGTTTCGCCTAAAACTCCTATTAACCCAAGATACAATTCAGCAACTTTGGGGTAAAGTCTAATCGCTTTTTGGTAAGTTTTTATGGCTTTTTCATATTCTTCGAGTTTTTGATAGCTCTGTGCTAAGGCTTCGTATAAATTTTCTTCGCCTTTTTGGTGTTCTAAAAATTTTGTAAAAATTTCAATTGTTTCTTGATATCTTTGATGTTTATAAAAGTAATTTCCTGCATATAATAAGGCTTCCTCTGGCTCTTTTTTCAACTCCCTAACAATTTCCAGGTTTTGCAAAATTTCCTCGTCTCCTGGTTTGAGTTGCAAGGCGGTTTCATACGCCTCCATTGCCTCATCAATTTGGCAGCGCAGCACAAGCACATTTCCCATATTTACATAACTGCCAAACTGATCGGGATCTGCTAGAATTCCCTGCCAGAAAATTTCTTCGGCGCGTTCAATATTACCGACAGATAGATAAATATTTCCTAAATTGTTATAAGCATCACTCCAGCTTTCATCTAGGGCAATTGCATCTTTGTAAGCTTGCGCCGCCAGCCCCGGATTACCTAATTCTTCTAATACCAAACCCAGCGTATAATAACCTCTGGCATTCAGAGCGTTTTCTTGAATGCCATTCACCAGCAACTCTTTAGCTTCTTGATAGCGCTGAGTCAGATAATAAATCACGGCTAAATTTTGCAAAGCTTCAGGGCTTGTTGGTTCGGTTTGCAAAATTTTTTGATAGGTTTTTTCGGCTTCTTCAAGATTGCCGGTGTTGGGGAAATGAGCGTCCATATAAATTTAGGAGAATTGTTAGTAATTATAACATTTTTTTGGAAATCTAACTTATAGTTTGCATTAACTAAGGCAAAAACCGAATATTGTTGAGATTGTTTAACTGATAACACGGTACACCGGCAGCAAGCGCTTTGTTAATCGTTTCATTTTGTAAAGCAATTTGACCTTTAATTTGAGGTAATAATACCTGCCATTGTTGGGGAGAAAGGCTATCATCAATTAAATTAATTTCTGGCGCATCGGTTTCTTCCAGATTGTATTCCATGAACAAATTCATCATAATTCCTGATAAGATTAATGTCGCATCTTCCTGGGGAAAAGAGCCTGTGTACACCAGTAAAGCGATCTGATTTTTATCAGGATGGCTGAGAATCTGTTGAAAAACAGCGCTTAATTCTTCGCATAACAGTTCTTCTGGTTGATTCCAATCAGGAAAAATAATTAAGTTAATGTCTTTTAAAAAAATGCCTTCGGGTAAAGATGGGGGAAGCAAAAATTGCTCGGTGTCAGCATTAACAAATAATTGAGCTAAACCTGGTAATAATTGGCTTGATTCAGGTTTATTTAAAACCTCGGCAAATGCTTTTAAAACTTGGGCAGATTGACAGCCTTTTAAAGCTTCACGAATTTGAGCAATTGCTGCCGGTATTTCATTGTTAGCAAGTAAACCTTGGGCGAGGTGAAAAGCAAACATTGCTTGGTATTCTTTGGCTTGTTGTAATAACTCATCGGCAAAAAAATCGGGTAGAAACTCTTGAGTGATTTCGATAGATTTGAATAACTCCGAAATATTTTCGCCGGTGCGAATCAAGCGGTTGCTGGTAGAAGTTGGATGAATGCGATAACAGGCGAGGGGTTCCGGTTCATACCAAAGCTGATTATGGGCGCTAATGCGCTTCCACATATCCCAATCTAAGGCATATTTTAAGTCGGGATGAAAGCCACCTAAACTTTCATAAACGCTGCGCCGAACCACCACCGCCGGACACATCATTGCACAAGAAACAAGAATTTTATTTAACCCTTCAGATAAAAAACCGGCCTGGTAACTTTCCAAATTAGAAAGATATTGCCAGTTGCCCAATTCATCCATATAAATATTGCGGCAAAAGGCAGTATTAAGGGTTGGTTGTTGTTGGATAACCTGACGAAATCGGCTATAAAATCCGGGCAAAATTCGGTCATCTTGATGTAAAATATGCACCCAATAACCCTTAGCGCGTTGGATGCAGCTTGTCCAATTACCGCTGATGCCAAGGTTGTGAGGATGCCGATAAAAATTTACTCTTCCTTTGCCAATTTCCTTAACAATTTTTTCGGCAGTATTTTGAGTTGAACAATCATCAACCACCTCAATTTGCATTTCTTCAATGCCGGGATCTTGGGATAAAATACTTTCGAGGGTTTCTGCTAAAAATTCTGAAGGATTATAAGTAGGAATCATTACAGACCAAAACGGTCGTTTTTCACCTTCTGGGATAGGTTGAATAAGCGGATAAATTGATGATTTTTTACTCATAAAGGAGGGTAGGCCGGTTTAATATATCATGTCCGATTTCGGGGGTTATTTTTTTAACTGCAACATGACCCCAGATGTAAAGCAGGCAAGATGCCTGCTCCACAGATAGGTTATTTTTTGGTATCGAATTTGCTGTTATTAATTCAAAGAAGATTGCCCTACTGCCGGAATTTGGGGTTGACAAATTCGTTTAATCCTTCACCTAACAAAGATAATCCGACTACCATTAAAGTTAGGGCTAAACCAGGGAATAAAGTTGTCCACCAAATGCCGGTGGGTAATGCTTCTAAAGCTTGCCGCAAATCATGTCCCCATTCTGCTGTTTCTTCGGGTAAACCTAAGCCGAGAAATCCTAAACCGCCCAGCGTTAAAATCGCATCGGCTGCATTAAGAGTAAACAAAACCGGCACACTTTGAATGACATTTAAAAACAGATATTTTGAGAGAACTTCCCAAGTAGATGCGCCCATTGCTTGGGCGGCTTCAATAAACAATTCAGTTTTGACACTGACGGTATGATTTCGCACGACGCGGTAGTATTGAGGAATATAAGAAATGCTCAAAGCAATGGCGGCATTAAAAATTCCCCGACCAACAACAAACGCCAGCGTGATTGAGAGTAAAAGTCCGGGCAAGGTGTAAATGGTATCCATGAAAAACAGCAAGATTCTGTCAAGCCGGCCCCCCAAATATCCGCTTAGTAGCCCCAAAGGAACGCCGATTAATAAGCTTAAAGCTGTTGCCAAAATAACAACTTGCCATGCCACTTGTGACCCGAATAATGTTCGAGAAAAAACATCGTAGCCTTGGCGACTTGTGCCAAACAAATAACTAAGAGAGGGGGCTTCGTGGACAGGATTATTTAAAAATTCTTTCGGGTTTTGTACCCATCCCCAAGATTGAAAAACCGGCGCTAAAAAGGCAATCAAAACAAATAACAAAGTGATGGCAATTCCCACCCACATCATTATCATCGAAAGGCTTGAATGACCCTTGAAACGTAAAAAACGCGGCAATGGTAGTTTGGTTGGAGTCATAATTTATTTTTTCTGCGGAGAGGGGGAAGGCTGGGGTTTATTGGTGGGAGTTGGGGAAACAGTCGGCTGACTTTCTTGTTTCATTTGTACCAAAATATCAAACTTTGTACTACGGTCATTAACCACTGTACTTGTAAAACCAATCGTGCGAATAGCACCGGCTACTGTTTGAGGAAAAGGCGGAAGTTGCGGAAAGAAAAACTGCTTATTACCGATGATTTGTTCGAGGTTAATAAAAAACTGCCCGCCTGGGTTTTCTAACTCCGATTTCATCGCTTTTTGGAAGGTTTCAGAAGCGGCTAAAGGGCTTTGGGGGCGGGGATTAAAACTCTTTGCAACTCGCGCCCCCAAGCTTAAAAATGCCACGTTTCCATTTAACCAACCGTGACTGAGGGTGATGCCTCCATATTGGGATGTCCAATTTGTTACAAATTGATCATTAACTTTAGTTTCCTCGACTTTATAGCGATATTTGTCACTCATCACTTTATCGAGTTTTTTGAGGGTTTGCTCACCCGCCCTGCGATCATTTGATTGCACCATTAACACCAAACTTGTTGGAAATTGCGGGTTAGTTTTGGCAGGATCAGGAATTAATGATAAAGAAAATTCTCCCGACATCCACGAGAGTAAATCTTTTTCTAAATTCAGGCCGGTGCTGGAAGCAATGCCATTTTTTAACCATTGCGGACTCATGGGTGCGAGGGGGTTTTCATCGGCATTTTCTGCATAATCTTGCCAAAAACGCTGTAAATTTGTGCCAGAAATCATCATTAAACTATTGGCCGGCACTTTGGCACTCATGCTTTTGGACTTATTTTCAACAATGTTTTTTTTGTCGCTATCTGGCTTCAACCAAGACACGCCTTGAAAACGCAATCCTTCCGGTTCTAAGCTAATATTACTGGCGATTCCTTGTAGTTGTAATTTGTCTAAATTTTGCGGGGCAATGGGGCGAACAGAATTCATCAAGGCAAGCTGCTTAGCCGCCGGCATATTCACAAAGAAACGAGCAATTGAGCCGTTATTTTCTATTTTACCCAAAGCTTGAGAATACCCCGGCGTTTTGGCAATGGATTCGCCGCTTTTGTAACTATCTATGGCTTGATCTATTGCTTTGGCATCATTGCTAATCAGCCCATATTTCTCATCTAAAAGGGCGATGGAAAAGTTATTTGCTCCCCCTGTATTTTCTTTGATTTTTACCTCTTTATAAGTCCGTTCTGTGGGGGCTTTTGAAGAGTTATTAAACCACTGTTTGGCGCGAGTTCCATTGCTCACCGGCAACACCATTAATAGGGGTTGATCGGCACCGCCTGAAGTTTGCGGAGTCACCCAAGCCAGCATCACTTCGCGCCCCACCCAAGGCTGAATATCTTTTTCGTAATCGTAACCTTTTTCTGTGAAAAGTTGAGTGCGCCACTGGTTCACTTGTTCGTCTAGCAATGCTCGACTTTCTGGTGTGCCAAATTGCCTTAATTTTTGCCACTGATTGCTATCTGCTGTCAGCGAAACTGCAAAGGCAGTATTCGGCGGCACCACCGCAGAACCGGCAGGAGCATTACCTAGTTGGCTGTTTTGCAAAATCAGCCAGAAGGTTGCCAGCGAGCCTCCTATCAGCAAAACTACGCCCCCTGCGGTGAGTAAGCGAGCCGATTGCGGTTTTTTCTCAATTGCGGTTTTTACTTGTGTTTTTATTTTGTCAAACATCGCCGTTTGTCAGTGTGAAGAAGCCGGTGCAGTTGCCAATTTACCAGAATAACTTAAAAAATGCCCAATCGAATTATAAAGGGTGTCTCGCTGCCGATGGGGCCGGTTTAAAGATTCAATTGCACCGCGTAATTCTTGGGGAGTTTTGCAAGTTCCGCCAACGGCTCCTGCCATTGTGGTAATGTGTTCTTCCATCAGCGTTCCACCAATATCATTACACCCCCAGTTAAGCGCTTCAACGGCACCGGCCAATCCCAATTTTACCCAACTTGGTTGATGGTTAGAAATCCAATTTCCGAGGAAAATTCTACTTACTGCGGTTAAAAGCAAAGTATCCGATAAAACCGGCTGATCTCTGCCAACTCTCCGCCGCAATGGTGCCGGTGCCATTGCTCCCACAAAAGGCAATAAAATAAATTCTGTTATTTTGGCAGGATATTGTTTTTCGACTGCTTTTTTTTGCAATTCTCGCAACAAGTTTAAATGCTGGATTTGTTGCGGGGGAGTTTCGATATGTCCGCAAAGCATGGTGCTGGTTGTGGGTAAACCAAGTTGATGAGCAGTACCGACAATTTCTAACCACGTTGCGCTATTAATTTTTTCTGGGCAAATAACTCGCCGCACTTCATCAACTAATACTTCTGCGGCGGTTCCTGGCATAGAACCTACACCGGCATCTCGCAAAGTTGCAATCACTTCTGCATAGCTTAAGTTATCTTCTCTGGCGATAAATTGCACTTCTTGCGGCGAAAAAGCGTGGAGGTGAAGGTGGGGAAATTCTTTTTTGATTGTTTCGACTAACTGCACATAAAACTGTAAAGAACTGCCCCCGATTTTTGCCTCAGTATTTAACCCGCCTTGCATACAAATTTCGGTAGCATTCTCGGCAACAGCACCGGCGGTTTTTTCCAAAATTTTGCCAAAATCTAACCAAAAAGCGCCCTCTTCTTCTGCATCGCGCCGAAAGGCACAAAAACTGCAATGTTGTTCGCAAATATTGGTAAAATTTATATTGCGATTCAGCACATAAGTTACGGTATCTCCTGCTTGTTTTTGGCGGAGTTGATCGGCGGTTTGCTGAATTGCAGAAATTGGTTCGGGGTCTTTTTGAGCTAGGAGAATGACTGCTTCTTCGGGGGAAATATCAATTCCAGCTAAGGCGCGATTTAAAATAGCATTAACAGAATTCATAATCAGTTTTATTTCAGATAAACGGTTAGAGGCGAAAGTGACCATTTTCGTTGAAAGGTCATTTTTTTTGCAGTAAAGGTGGGTCGGTTTTGGAGGGGACTGTTTTCGGGTTCAAAGGCTATGATAGCACAAGGCTGAAACTGAGGGTGGGGAGATTTTTCTAAGAGAACGGCGGAGGAATTTTTTAGTTTAAAATGCTCAATTTTGGTGAGATTTTGGCTATTTTCTCTTGCAATTGCCCAAAAAGGATATTCCCAGGGAACGGTGGTACTGGTAAAGGAAGTTTCTTCGAGGGAAAAACCAATGTTGTAACAGCTTTGATTTTGCACAAATTGCACGGCTTGAATATAAGGCTCTTTCACCCAAGGTCTTGTGGCAAAATACTGTTCAAGACGAGGAGTATTAAAGATATTGCTGGCGGCTATGATTGGGCGACTTTTGTTAAGAAAAAGCCAAGGGCTTGAAAACAAAAGTAAACCGAGAGCAAGGGCAAATAAGACTTGTTTGCTGAGGGCTTTCGATAAGACAACAGCGACAAAAGGAGAAAAACTCACGAATAAAAATAAATGATGTCGGCTGTGATAAGGTTGCCATTTTAACAACAGGCACAGAATTAAAAAGCCTGAAATTAGGGCCGCTAAGTATGCAAAAATTAATTTGTTTTTTTGCCAAACTTTCATCTGGAAACATAAGAAAGTTGCTGTTAAGATTAAAAGAAAATGTAACGGGTTGCCTGCGGTATTTTCATCAAAAGATAAACCGGCAACGGCAAAGGAATTTGGCGGCCAAGTTGTGCGGGGATCATTGACACTAACCCCTAGGCCGGTGTGGATGATGCGAATGAGTTTATCTGCGATGCCGGTGATGGGTGTAATTAACGGTTGTAAGCCTAAGTTTCGGACGATATCGAGATGAAGAGAGAGATTTCTGAGGAGGTTAGAGGCAAAAGTTGGCAAGCTTAAAACTTCTATTTTATATTCTTTTTGATACTCAGCCGGTGCGCCCAGAATCGAGCCAAATAATTCAAAATTTCTCAGGTAATGGTTGACATTCAAGGCCAGTATTATCAGGATAGCAGTCAGCAGTAATTTCCAAATTTTTGAGCGGTGGTTTTGAACAGCCCAAACCACAAGCCAAACCGCGAAAGGCAAGGCATAGAAATAAGCGGTTGTTTTGGTTAAAGTTGCCAGCCCAAAACTTGCGGAAACGGCCCACAAACGAGGTGTATTGATTCCTGATTGAACAATTAAAAGAGTATAAAAAACAAAACAAACTAGCCAAAAAGTGACAACAAAATCATTTTGGGTGCTGGAACTTTGGAGGATTGCCATTGGAATTGTTGCACAACATACCGCCGCAAAAATTTGGCTTTTTTGGTTGGCACCGAGTTGTTTTGCAATCAAAGAAACGGCAATCATACTGCCAATCATACATAGCCATTGAATCAGATTTGCAAAGCGATCTGATCCGCTTAAAATTTGTAAATGCAAAATTGCAAAACTTGACCAAGGCGGATGAAATAATTGGGGTAAATAGTAAGTCGGATAATGCTCGACACTGTGATTTTGCATCCAGTGGACAACGCGATTCATGTGATACGTCATCGAATCCCAATTATTAGGTGGTGCAGTAATAGCAATAATGCCAATTACGCCAATAAAAAAGGCAATTCCTGAGAGCAAAATCGAATCTGCCGGTTTTAGGCTGGAGAACTTTTCAAAAAAACCAGGCCGGCGGGTTTCGTTTGTGTAACGGCTGGTTTTAAATTGGCAATAAGCAGCAACAACAATCACCCCCAACCAAGCAAGGGTTAAACTAAGTTTGCCTAACCCGTGAAAGAAGCTGAAAATTTCGCTAAAAAGTGTTACTAAAAATCCCATCACCAAACCGGCATCTAGCACAGCTTTTCGCCGGCAGTTTTGAGTTTTATAAAACAGGAAAATTAATAAAATCAGCGCAATTGCGGGTAGCATTACCAGCATATTTAATTAATCCAGATTTTGTGTACCGGGGTGATTGATTTGACGAGATTGCTCATATTCTAACAAAGCTTTTTGGGGATTCATGCGGCGACGGCGATACCAAGTTGCAGCCCCAACGAGCGAGCCGGTGAGTGCAAAAGCGGCCATCAAAGGCAAAACATCGCCGGTTTGCAAAGCTTTTAAACCAAAACTGCCAATTAAAACAAAGGGCAAAATTCCGGGTACTGTGCCTAAAACTGTTCCCCAAAAATAATCTTTAAATTGAATCGAAGTTAAGCCCGCCGTAAAATTTACAATCCCATAAGGAATCAAAGGCAAAAGCCGAATTGCAAACATATAAAATAAGCCGCCTTGACGCAATTCTGCATCCATTGCTTGCCAACGCCCCGCCAGTTTTTTCGCCGCCCATTCGCGCCCAATTGTCCGCGTAAATGCAAAGCTAACCACCGCCGCAATAACGGCAGCAACCGCCGTCCAAAACGTCCCCAACCAAGGCCCAAAAATTGCACCACCGGCTAAATTTAGGGTTGTGGAAGGAATAATTAAAATGGTAAAAACCACATACAATATAATGTAAATCACCGGAGCCCAGATCCCGGCTTTTTTTAACCAAAGCTGGATAATTTCGGGGTTGATAAATCCCATCAAATACATGGTGACTGCGGTAGCAATAAGGCAGGCAATTGAGATCAAAAATATGATTTTTTTATTGTTCAACACTTAACGCCCCTCCTGCGGGCTTTTTTCTACTGATTGATGTGGGGGGCTGTCGCCTATTCGATGCCCAAACGCTCTTATTCTTGTCTATCTTAGCTATGTTTGTCAACACAATTATTTTTTATGACTCAGCGTTTTTTGAAGTCGGCAAAACTTTTTCAGTTTTTTTCTTTAGATAAATGGTTACTTTTTGCCATATTTTTAGGGGTATTTTTGCGATTTATTTATATAAGAAACAGAGAATTTTGGTATGATGAGGTTTTGTCTTTGCTATTAGCCACAGGGCAAAAGCTTGGCTACAAAACGCCTGAAGCTTTTCCTGTATCTTTATCAGATTACGCATCCCTGTTGACGTTGCCGGTGGAATCTAACCTAGGGGACATTTTAACAACTTTTAAAAACTTATTGCGAGGATTAGCCGCCGAACCTCATCCGCCTTTATTTTTCATTACTCAACATTTTTGGCTGCGCTTGTTTGGCAATAGCGAAACCGCTATGAGAAGTTTAGAGGTTTTATTAAGCTGTATTTCAATTTTTGGTGCGTATAAATTAGGCAAAATTGTTGCTAATCACCGCTCAGGTTTACTATTGGCCGGTTTATTAAGTCTCAATCCTTTCTTTTTCTTCCAATCTCTCAATATCCGAATGTATAACTCGCTAATTTTATGGGTAATTATTAGCGCTTTAGCATCCCTTCAAATTATGACGCAAGACTTATCCCGGCGTCAGCAAATTTTCTGGAATATCCTGTTAATTTTTTCGGTAACTTGCGGGTTAATGACTTTTTACCAATATGCTTATTTCATCGTCGCCCTAGCCGCCTTAGCCTTATTTCTTTACCCCCAAAACCCTCAAAAACTTATCCTCCATTTGTTGCGTTTAGGAGTCGGTGTTTTGCTGGCAGTTCCTTGGATGCTGTGGGGGTTTTCTCAACAAATCAAGAATGCTGATTTAGGCCGGTTTAACACCCCCAATAATGTTTTTATAGCCTTCTTTTTACACCTTCGAGATGTGGCGGAATCTGTTGGCGTTAACCTTTTAATTGGAGACTGGCAAACCAGCTTACCCCTCCACCTCATTGTCAGCACCGGCATTTTATTTTCCCTGTTTTTATTTGCGGCAGTTTTTATTTTATGGAAACCAGAACGCCAAAAATTAGGCATTGCTTTAATTTTAAGTTTTTTACCTCTTTTCATTGCTTTCGCCGTAGACTGCGCCACCCAAAAATATACCCTTGCCGAAAACTCCAAAAGCATTATAATTTTGCCAGGGAGTCTGCTATTATTATCTCTTGCTATTACCCACCTCTCGCCGCGTTGGCAAAAACCCTTAATTGCAACTTTCTTGCTGTTGTATTTAAGTTTAAGCGCCGGCGACTTTAGCCTCAGAAACCGCCAAATGTTTCATACAATTAATGGCATTATCCAACAACAACCCACAACCCCCACCTTAATAGCCATGAATGCACGCGCTTGGGGCTATATTTTGCGCCTAGCCTACTACATCAAGCCTAACGCAGCAGTGATGCTTTTAGCCCAAGAATCTGCTAATCTAGCCCCAAACCTCGAAAAACTTTTCAACTATGAAGCATCCATTTATCAGCGTATTCTCTGGATAGATGTAGCAGCGCCTATTTGGTCGCCGGCATCCACACCCGCAGAAAAACAAAAAGTCGAAAACGTTTTAAATCCCAAATTTAAACTTACCCAAACTCAAGAACTTTTTGGAACCCAAGACCTTGACAAATTGAGCATTAAACTTTACGAAATTAAATAAAATAATGACTTCCAACTCACCTAACTTTCTCTTACCCGTTCCCGCCACATCTTTGCAAATTCCACCCCAAGCTATTTTGCAAAACGGTGAGCAAACTTTGCGATTTTCTTTAGTTCTTCCTACTTATAACGAAGCCAATAATATCAGTGACATTATTTCAAAACTGAGCGAAATTTTAGACACAGAAATACTCGGTGAATATGAACTGCTTGTCATTGATGACAACAGCCCAGATCGCACCTGGGAAATTGCTCAAAACTTGATTCCAAAATACCCACAATTGCGCGTGATGCGCCGCGAAACTGAACGCGGACTTTCTACCGCCGTTATTAGGGGTTGGCAAGTCGCAAGAGGTGATGTTTTAGGGGTGATTGATGCCGATTTACAACATCCACCGGAGACATTATTAAAACTTTGGCGAGAAATACAACGCGGCGCCGATTTAGCCACCGCCAGCCGACATTTAGACAGCGGCGGAGTCAGTGATTGGAGTATGATTCGTCGCGTTTTATCACGCGGTGCTCAACTCTTAGGATTAGTTTTATTACCAGAAGTTATTGGCCGAGTTTCTGACCCCATGAGTGGGTATTTTTTGGTGCGCCGAAATGCCCTGGCGGGTGTCACAATGAACCCGTTAGGATATAAAATTTTGATTGAAGTTTTAGGACGCGGAAACATTCGTTGGATAAGTGAAGTTGGCTATGTTTTTCAAGAACGCCAGGAAGGCGAAAGTAAAGTCACAGCCAAACAATATATCGAGTACATTCAACACCTCATTCGCCTGCGTCTTTCCCTGTGGCCGGTGGAGCGATTTTTGCGGTTTGGAGTTGTGGGATTTAGCGGCGTTTTTGTCGATATGGTGGTGTTATATTTACTGCATGATGGGATTTTCAATTTACCCTTAACTCGCAGTAAAATTATTGCCGCAGAAGTTGCAATTATCAATAACTTTTTGTGGAATGATATCTGGACATTTGGCGATATTTCCACCCGCCAGCGTGGTCAACGCCAACGTATCAAACGCTTTTTGAAGTTTAATTTGATTTGTTTAACCGGCCTAATTTTAAATGTAGCCTTGTTAAACCTGCTGTATAATCTACTAGGCATTAATGAATATCTCGCTAATTTAATGGCAATTGGCCTGGTAACTTTCTGGAATTTCTGGATTAACCTAAAACTAAGTTGGCGCGTCACGGAAATTGATTAAAAATAAACAATCAACATGAATCAAAAAACCTCACCAATTCCAAATTATCAATTCCCATTTTCAGATTTATTACTGCTATTCTTTTGGGTGATAATTGGTGCCGGCCTGCGATTTTCCCACCTGGCCGGTAAACCTCCTTGGACAGATGAATTTGCCACCCTCATAGCCATGTTAGGGCGTTCCTTTAAAACAACGCCCCTCAATCAAGCAATTTCAATAGAAACCTTATTAACCCCCTTAAAATTGCTGCCAGAAGCACCTCTAAACAATGTCGTAAATTACATCACTGGCGAAGATGTACATCCCCCCCTCTATTTCGTTTTAGCTCATATTTGGGCATACTTATTCCCCCCATCTTCTGAATACATTTCCATCTGGATAGCGCGTTCTTTTCCGGCCATTTTGGGCGTGCTTTCTATCCCCGCGATGTATTTTTTTGGTCGGCTTGCTTTTCGCTCAAATTTAGTCGGACAATTAGCCGCCGCCTTCATGGCAGTTTCTCCCTACGGCATTTTTCTCTCTCAAGAAGCCCGCCACTATAGTATCAGTAACTTGTGGGTTATCGCCTCCCTTTGTTGTTTAATTAAAGCCATACAAAGCATCCTTAAAAATAACAAAATACCCGCCTGGTTATCCCTAACTTGGGTACTCATAAATACCCTGGGAATGGCTACTCATTTCTTTTTTGCCCTCACCTTAATTGCCGAAACAAGCGTTTTATTTTTATTACTACTCGCCCCCAGATTACCCTTCTTCAAGACTAATAAAGTTTGTCAAAAGTTACCTCAATTACCTTTTGCTAATCTCTCATCATTTTATGCAGTTATAATCGGCACTATAGCTGGATCATTAGTTTGGGTACCGCTTTGGATAAGAATTTCTACAGATGAGCAAACCCAATGGATACGCGGCGACGGTAGCTTTAATATATTAAGCCTAATTAACCCAATTGTTCAAGCCTTAGCTGCTTGGATAACCATGCTTTCATTATTGCCGGTGGAATCTCCCAACCTTTTCATCCTCATAATTTCTGGCTTAATCATGCTCATATTTTTTATTTGGGCTTTACCGATTTTGTGGCGCGGCATCAAAAAACAACTTTGCAACATCAACCAACTTTACACCTACATATTAATCACCTTTATTCTCAGCGCTATGGCGGAATTTTTCCTCATTAGTTACGTTTTGGGCATCGATATTACACGCGGTGCCCGATACAACTTTGTTTACTTTCCCGCCGTAATTCTCCTCATTGCAGCCAGCCTTGCAACTTGTTGGAAAAACGAAATTTCCTCGCTTTCTCATCCCCAACAATCAGTAGTAATCATTTGGATAATGGCATTTCTCAGCGCCATCACCGTCGTCTCAAATCTTGGCTACCAAAAATATTATCGTCCCGATTTATTCGTTCCCATTATTGAACAAAACACCACTCCAAACGCCACAGTTTTAATCGCCACCAACCATCAAACTTTAGTACAAGTTGGAGAAATGATGGGTTTAGCTTGGGAATTTAAAAAACATTCCCCAAACACAAAACCCCAATTTCTCCTAGCCCATGAAAAAACTATACCTTGTCAAGAAAACACTTGCAAAAGCCCAAAAACTTTGCAACAAACCCTCGCCAAACTTCCCCGACCTTTAGATTTATGGCTTGTAAACTTTGAAGTGCCGGTTAATTTAAAAGCTCAAAACTGCACCCAAAAAATCGGCAAATGGCCTTATATTAACGGCTATGGCTACCAACTTTATCACTGCAAACGTTAACCTTGCAAAACAACCAGTGTAACCATGCTCAAAAAAAACTTAATCACCCATTCATTAACCGCAACAGCAGTATTAATTCTTGCCGCTTGTTCAACAACATCCCCCCCAAAAAAGCCGGTGACAACCGCACCAGCACCCCCCACAGTCCCCCAACCAGACTTTTTTTCTGAAGGCGTTAGAAGCGCCATTAAAGCCTCAAATTTAGCACAAACAGCAAAAACCCCCCAACAATTAAACGATGTCGCCTTGGCGTGGCTAAAAGCCGTAGAATATATGCAAAAAGTCCCTCCCCACAGCCCCAAACGCGCCTTTGCTCAAAAAAAAGCCGCTGAATATTTGCAAAATTTTACTATCGCCCAAAAAAAAGCAGCAAAAAGTGATTTATCCGTCTCTTTTCCCACCTTTAATAGCCACATATTAGATCAACAGCTTGCCCTTTATCTTTCTTATTTAGCAGCCGTTGGCAAAGCCGATATTTTAATAGTTGGCAGTTCCCGCGCCTTACAAGGAATAAATCCAAAATCCTTACAACAATCCTTAGCAACACGCGGTTATTCGGGGCTGCAAATTTATAATTTTTCCGTCAATGGCGCAACGGCTCAAGTTGTAGACTTTATGCTCAGAAAACTTCTTAAACCTGAACAATTACCCCGGATGATTATTTGGGCTGATGGCGTGCGAGCCTTTAATAGTGGTCGTCTTGATCGCACCTATCAAGCAATTCTATCCTCCCCCGGCTATGAGCGATTAGTTGCAGGTATTTACCCATCCCTGGGTGAATTAACTTCAATTTCTGTACCCAATAACCAAGACTCTTTTCGCCTTACCTCTTTTAATCCAATTCAAACAGCTTTAGGCCAAAAAAAGCAAAGCGAAATCATTAACCAAATTGACTCTAACGGATTTTTGCCCATTCTCAGCCGCTTTAATCCCAGCCAATACTATCAAATTAATCCCAAAGTCAGCGGACAATTTGACAAAGACTATGCCGAATTGCAACTTGATGGCGAACAAAAAAAAGCCTTAGATAATATTGTTAAATTCACCCAATCTCTTAAAATTACCCTCCTCTTCGTCAACTTACCTCTAACGGATGATTATTTAGATACCACCCGCTATACAGCCGAACAGAAATTCGTGCAAAAAATGCAGCAAGAATCCCGTCAACAAAGCTTTTTATTTCGCAATTTATCACTGGCGGCTTTGCGACACAACAACTATTTTCAAGATCCCAGCCATATCAACAGCGACGGAGCAGCCGCCGTAGCCCGCCAGTTAGCAGCAGATTCCAGCATTCCTTGGCCTAAACGCTAATTAAAAATGTTAAAACATTTCTTCTACTCCCCCTTCCCTCCTTAAGAGAGAGAGAAAGCGGGGTTAAGTTTGTTTATTTTTTCTATCAATTGAAAGACGTAATTAATTGATTGGCTTGTTATCGTAAATTTTATAGGTAAAAATCAGAACGAACTCTGCTATTTTTTGCAGAATCCCAACAACCCCACCCCACTCACAACTTAAAAAACTCCCATGACGAACACAGAAGTTTTATTTCTAAACACTGAATTAGAAATACCAGGGCTGCCAGTAAAGCCACCAACACCTCCCAATTACGAAAAAGCAGAGCAGCAATTTATAAGCCTGTTAGAAATGGAGGACTTAGACAACAAAGTCACCGAACAAAGCGCCCTTATAAGTGACTTTGAAAACAGCATCGATTATGCCATTCAAGCCGCTTATCAGCCGCCGCTTTGTGAAGAAGCAGCGCACCTTTTTTTAATGCGGATATTATACCAAATCAACCGGCTTAACCTCTTTTGGTATGACGATTTGCAGAACTACAAAAACGAACGCTCCCTCTATTTACGAAAAATCCGTGACCAAATCGAGGAACCTTGGCAAGCCTGGGAATTATCCCAAATGGATGTCGAATCAATCAAAAAACTCGATGTCAAACAAGCCTTAATTGAACGCTACGAATATGACTTAAACCCACCCCTCAGCCAAGAAAGCCGGTTTATGCGTGAACGCATGAGTTTAACCGGCTATCGGCATCTTTTATCTATCGCCTCCTTTGACGGTTTAGTTGAAGCAAGCCGGCTATCTCGGATCATCGGCGGCGCCGCTAACGAAGTCCAAGCAACCCTTACCCGCGTACTTTTTGAAGAATATGGCGGCGGTCGTCTGCAACGCAAGCACTCCACCTTTTTTGCACAAATGTTAGCCGATCTCGGACTACATACCGAACCAGAAGCTTATTTTAATATCGTGCCGGCAGACATCCTCGCCTCGATTAATCACAACTTCTTACTTACCGAAAGAAAACGCCATTTTCTCCGCTACAATGGCGGTCTTACTTACTTTGAAATAGCCGGCCCCGCCATTTACCAAACCTACCTCGTAGCCGCCCAACGTCTCGGACTATCTCAAGCAGCAATGGGCTACTGGGAACTACACATCAAAGAAGATGAACGTCATGGACAATGGATGCTTGAAAATGTCGCCCTTCCCCTAGCCGAAATGTATCCAAATGACGCTTGGGAATTAGTGCTGGGATACGACCAAGAAAAACAAATTGGCGAACGGGCCGCTAAAGCCGTAGTCCTCTCAATTCAAGACGCAGAAATGGCAGCATCTTCCACTTAATTAAAAACCCGGTTCCTTATAGGAACCGGGTTTTATAATCAGCTTTTAATCTTTATAAAGCGGTCAAAAGATGCAGCAACTCACGAGAAACATCCACCACACCTTTACGCTGCTTCGTAAACAAAACACCAGCCAATAAATAAAGCCGTTCAGAATAAAAAGCCTGATTATTTTGGCGCATTTCTGCAATTTGATTTCTCACCTTTGCTTCCGAACTATATTCCCCAAATGGCAAAGGCGAAATTGTAAAATTAGCAACCAAATAACCCTTTGATTTCGCATCCTCAATCAAACCAACTGGGTTAGAATAACTCGCAGCCAAAACCATCACATTTTTATAACCCAAATCAAGCAATTTTTTTGTAACCGTAATGCCATCAGTTCCCCCATGTAATAACGGTTGATAAAGCTTATTATCACTAGCCGGCAAATAAGGAGGATTTGAAACCAAATAATCCGCCGGCGGCTTTATAGACTCAAATAAACACTGATTATGAAGAATATATTGATGACTCAAACCCGCCTTAGCAATTTTTGCCTTTGCCACCTCACAAGCAAGCTTATTTAACTCATAGCCGTGAACTCGGCCCGTAAAATTTGTTTTGGACAACGCCTTAATTATCGGCATTCCATCCCCAGATCCAAATTCAACAATAGACTGAGAATTCCCACAAGTATTTAAAACTAAAGACTCCATACAATAAGCATAAAAATCTGACTCTTCTGGACAAAAGAAAACATCCTTTGAGGCTGTTGTTGAGACAAACATAAAACCATTTAATTTAGACAACTAAACTTAACTTAAACTTCAAAAAATTAAGATACCTCTATCGTGAGTTGTATCATTATTAAAACTTGAGGCTGCCTCACCGGCACCTTATTTTGGCCCCGCTTCAGTCAGCTTCATAAATTATGATTACTTCAAAACAATCTCATCTTTTAAAAAGATTATCCAGCGTTGTTTTCCTCTAAAGCTACAATTTAAAACCTCAACTCTAAAATATAAACCACCCCATTTTGTCATCCCTCAAAAGACTGAAAAAACCCTCATTTTCAGCCTAAATAAAATCACCCCACCCCAATTTCACCGGCCCAACTACAAGGAAGCCCCCCATAAAGATTTAGCACTTAACACCTCAAAACTTTACCCTTAGCGCTTCAGAGAATCAGGGACATCAACCGAAGACAAACCCGCCAGCATCCGCAAATTTTGACAGCGAATTAACTCCGTAAAATTCAACGCAGATCGCCCCTCAATTATTGCCACACTTTCAATTGCTTTCAACAAAAAACTGGCCGCATCCGTTGGCGAATAACCCCGTCTTTGCGCCACCCGAATTGCCTCTTCATCCGCCTGCAATTCCACTTGAGAACTGCGATTAGACCGCCAAATTTGCCCACCGGCAACCACACTCAACCCCCCCCCAACAATAGTACCCACCACATCCGCTTGTACCAATTCCACCAAAGTCCCCACAATACCGGCAACAATTAATCCCTGATACAAATCAAACTTTAACCAGCGTATTTGACTCAACCAAATTGCACTTCGCAACAACAATAAATCCCTTTGTTGCCCTGGCAATTCCCGCCACAAATCGAAATTAATTAAAATTGGTCTTTCCGCCGCCCAAGGCATCGGAAATTTCGTTTCAATGACCACCTTTTGCTGCTTGGAATTAACAATTTTTGTCCGCATTCGACTTGAAGCCGGTAATAAATCTAATAATCTTTGAATTTCTGAGTCTTGATCAATCATAATTCCTTGGTGGATAAAGTTAATAAATTAACCGCAGATAAACGCAGATAAACGCGGATGAAGAGGAGATGTTTTATCGTTAAAGTAAACAAGTTATTTGTGTTTATCTGCGTTTATTTGCGTTCATCTGCGGTTTTTAATTCCCCCTTACTTATCACCTTTTCACCGGCACTTTTGGCGTTTTATTCGCTTCAGGCGTTGCTTTTGGTGTTGCTGCCGGTGTTGCTACCGGTGGCGGTGGCGGCGTAGTTTGTTCTTGCTGCACCGGCGCCGCTTTCTGCCCTAAAATACTCGCATCACCATTATCATAAACCCCCGCAATACAAGCAATCATCAAAGTTGCCAAAGTCCCAATAAATAAAGCCTTCCAACCCAACTCAGAAATATCCTTACGTCGAGACGGAATTAAAGCAATTGTACCACCCACAAAAATACCCACCGAAGCCAAATGAGCAAACCCAGAAAGCGCATAACTCACAATCAAAACTGTTCTCTCACTCACCAACCCATTTTTAGCAGCTTCTGCTAATGCTTGATAAGGCGGAATTGCCGTTTCTAAAAGCCGGCGGCCAATAATCACTGAAGCGATCCAAGACTCCTCAAAAGGCACACCCGTTAACAAAGTCAAAGGATAAAATAACGCCCCTTGAATATTTGCTAAAGTCAGCAATTTAAAAATACTCCCTATCGGTGCCGGCAACGCCGCCAAAGCCGCAAAAATTTGATTAATTAAAGAAACCAACCCCACAATCAAAATCAACACCGCCGCTATCGAAACCGCCATTTTTACCCCTTCCAAAGCCCCCAAAATGGCAGCATCCAAAGGACTCACTCGCTGAATCGGTTCACCCATAGCCGTTTCTTTTGCCATCAGTTCTTCTTTTTCTTCTAAATCTTCCCCATCAAAATCTGTGCCGGTGTAATCTTTTGATCGGCGTTTCGTAATTTTTTCCTCTTCAGGAATTCCCCCAGCCGTTACCGGCGTTTCTGTTTCAGGCACCAAAATTTTTGACAACACAAAACAAGCCGGTATCGCCATAATAGAAGCCGACACCAAATGCCCTAAAATATTTGGAAACACCGGCCTCAAATAACTAACATAAATTGCCAAAGTCGAAGAAGCCGCCGTCCCAAAACAACAAGCCAAAATCGCACAAAGTTCGCTGCGAGTCATCTTCGGCAAATAAGGTTTCACCACAATTGCCGCCTCAATTCCCACAAAAATATTCGCCGCCCCACTCAGCGCTTCTGCCCCACTTAAACCCATAACTTTATAAAAAACCTTAGCGAAAACATTGGTAATTACTTGAATCACCCCAATATTTTCTAGCAAAGCCATTAAACCAGAAAAGAAAACCACCGTCGGCAACGCCCGAAACGCAAAAATATAACCTAAATTCACAGCAGCCGGCCTGGTTGGTAACGGCACAATATTGCTACCAAAAACAAAATTAGCACCCGTATCTGCTGCCAAAAACACACCATCCAGCAAACTACTAAAACCTTGCAACAAATCTCGCGTAATTGGAACCCGAAAAACAAAAGCCCCTAAAATTAATTGCAAAGCAATACCCGAAATAATCACACGCCAGGGAATAATGCGCCGGTGTTCAGAAAACAACCATGCAATCGCGCACAAACCAAAAATGCCGAGAAACGAGATAAGGTTATACATCAAAGGAGGCATGAAATTCAATCCTCGTGCTGGTTGACAGAAGAAAAACCCTTAGCCTGCGTGAGTGCCATCTGTGTCTCACTTCAACTCGATGCACCGGCAACGACACCACCCAGACCATAAAAGAATAACCAAAATTGAGACAATGTAATAGGACAATCGTTCTAAAATAGTTAAGTAACAGACAATTTTCTCGCAATCTTAACATTTTGTAAACTACTCCACTCAAATTCCACCCCTATGCACGAACCGGCCTCAAATCGGTGATAATCATTATGAATAAATCGAGGAATTTCAGGACATGGATGCTTTTGAGCTAAACCCGCCTGAGTGGACAAACAAAGCCATTCATGCCAGCGACTTCTCCTGCCCCAGATGCAAAGCAACTTCAATGCAAGCCGTGCAAGTTTGGATTAACCGACGTTCCCCCGTCTACACCGAAGATCACCGCCGCAAATGGCAAGAATTTTATGAATGTAACTGTGGTTCTGCCTGGTGGGCTTGGAGTAGTGAACGCCCCCCCTCTCCCTTGTGCCCACCCGATGAATTAGACGAATTTTGATGCTTAATAATTGTGGTTTTTTCTTTCTTTTCAACACATCCCCCTCATTGCCGACCGGCAGTTTTTGATTGTTTTGCCTTAACAATTACCCCGGAATTTCGGCGAAATTGGAATCTCAATCACAAATTCAGCCCCCTCTCCCGGTGCCGAATTACACATCAAATTTCCTCCGTGTTTTTCCACCACAATTTGATAACTAATCGACATCCCCAAACCCGTACCTTTCCCCACCGGCTTCGTCGTAAAAAACAAATCAAATAACCGCTTTCTCACTTCCTCACTCATCCCCATTCCATTATCA
Source organism: Ancylothrix sp. D3o (assembly GCF_025370775.1). Classification (NCBI taxonomy): domain Bacteria; kingdom Bacillati; phylum Cyanobacteriota; class Cyanophyceae; order Oscillatoriales; family Microcoleaceae; genus Ancylothrix; species Ancylothrix sp. D3o. The sequence goes on from NZ_JAMXEX010000006.1 coordinate 148,343, forward strand.
GCAATTCGGATTTTCACAAATTTGTCATCTTTCAAACTCGTGGAAATTTCAATTTGAGGAACGTAAATTTCTCGCTCATCATTTCTGAAACTTCCTCGGTTTTCTTGATTTTTATGGCACTCTCTTTGCCTTTCCTCCAGCGCATCAATTCCATTTGCCAAAATATTCATAAACACTTGATTCAGGGCACCGGCATAACACTCCACCAACGGCAACCCCCCATATTCTTTCACCACCTTAATTTCCCCCAAACTGCCTTTTGCCTTCAGCCGGTTCTGCAAAATCATCAATGTACTATCAATACCATCGTGAATATTTACCGGCTTCATTTCCGCCTCATCCATCCGTGAAAAATTCCGCAAATTTAACACAATATCGCCAATTCTCTCAGCCCCCACCGCCATCGAACCCAGTAATTTCGGAAAATCCTCCCTCAAAAACTCAAAATCAATCTCTTCTATCTTCTCTAAAATTTCAGAATTTGGTTTTGGATAGTGCTGCTGATAAACATTCACAAGTTCCAATAAATCTTTCATATACTTGTTTGCATGACAGAGATTTGCATAAATAAAATTCACCGGATTATTAATTTCATGCGCTATCCCCGCCACCATTTGTCCCAAACATGACATTTTTTCTGTTTGCACCAATTGCGCCTGCGTTCGCTGCAACTCATAAAGCGTTTTTTGTAAATATTCCGTCTGCTCTCTCAACCGCGCTTCACTTTCTTTCAAAGCAATTTCTGCTTTCTTCCTTTCCGTAATATCAATACCCATCGCCAAAATAAAATCCAATTCCCCGTCTACTCGAAAAACCGGCCTGCTGTGCCATTCCACCAACAGTAACTTGCCATCTTTAGCCAGAATATGCGTTTCCCCAGAAACTTTTTCTTTAAACTTTATTAAACGCTCAAACTCCTCACAAACTTTCACCCTTTCCCCACTTCCCACCAACATCGATAAATAATCTTGATTTTCTACTTCCTCCAGTGTGTAACCCAACGCCCCTAGCATCGCTTCATTAATCATCAAAATTTTTTTCTCTGCTGTCAGCGCCATAAAAAAAGCCGGTGAAGCCTCCACCAACGTCTTAGTAAAATCTCTTTCTCGCCGCAAAGCATCCAGCGCCAATTTTCGCTCCGTTACATCCCGCAAAAGCACCAAAAACGCAAGTTTTCCCTCCCATTTAGTCTCCACCACCCGCATTTCCGCTATCGCTTTTTCCCCATACCAGGGCTGAATATCCACTTGCAATTGCACCACCCGCATTTTTGCATTTGCCGCATCCTTCCCCATCGGCAAAATATCTGTATTCATATCATAAGAACTATTTTCTATCACAAACTTTCCAAATAATTCTTTCCCTAAAACTTCACTAACTGAACAATTCAACAGCAATTCTGAGGCCGGATTTGCAAAACAAATTCTCCCCCCCTCATCAACAATAATAATACTATCAGCATTTTTATCAATAACATTCCGAAATCTCTCGTCCAGCACTTGCAACTCTTGCTGAGAGTTTCGCAATTCCTGCTTCATCTGATAAAAATCCAACGCCTGACGCAGAGAATCCACCAAATTACTACCAGATTGTACCTTTTGCCCCTCTACAAATTCCTTGGTGATGAAAGCCTTTTGCTCCTTCGTGTAGCCTCCCTCAACCGCCTTGATTCGCTTTGTTCTCAATTCCGTAATTTTCTTAACATTAACCATAACCCTTGTTCTCCTTCCAATATTTATCTCTACTCTTTCCCTAGTTAGTAACCAATATAGCTCTGCCTTGCTGTATCAATTATTACAACAACATTAAGACTTACATCGGCTTTTTTGACTTACTTAAAATTTACTCTATCTTAACCAAACCTTTCTTTTAACCCCCAACTTTTGCTTTTTATTTTATAGGAAATAATTAGCCCTCTTATAATTCTTCATAAATCTACATTTAAGCTGATTTTTGGTAGTCGTCAATACATTATTTGTAATCTCGAATACACTGTAATATTTTTTTAACTATTCTCATAAAAAATCCCAACTTCTGAGACTCTCCCCGATACCAACAGTTTTTAACCAGAAAAAAGCATAAGAGAACCTCAGAAAACTATTAAATATAAAATTGATTCACCCCATCGTCTGCAATTCCCACCTCAATGCCAGCCAAGCAAACAAAAAATCCCCCACCCCCCCGCTAAACTAAAAAAAGAAACCATAATCACACAAAATCCGCATGGACGACTGGCAGGAAGTAGCAGGCAATTGGGTTTTAATTCCCCCACGCCCCACCGGCATCGTACACTTTCTCGGCGGTGCCTTCGTAGCCACCGCCCCCCAACTCACTTATCGCTGGTTACTCGAACAACTTCATCAACAAGGCTACGCCATCGTCGCCACCCCATTCATCAACACCCTTGATCACACCGCCATCGCCCGCGACGTCCTCTGGAGTTTCGAGCAAACCCTCAACCGGCTCCAATCAACCCGCCTCATCCGCAAACAATACCTCCCCATCTATGGCGTAGGGCACAGCATGGGCTGCAAACTGCACCTCCTCATCGGCAGCTTATTTGACATCGAACGCGCCGGCAATATCCTCATTTCCTTTAACAACTACCCCGCCTCCCGCGCCATCCCCCTCCTCGAACAAGTCTCCCCCTTCGTCTCCGTCGAGTTCACCCCATCCCCCAAAGAAACCGACACCATCATCTCCAAAGGCTACCAAGTCCGCCGCAACCTCCTCGTCAAATTTACCAACGACGACATCGACCAAACTCTCACCCTCAACCAACTCCTGCAAGCCAAATTTCCAGGGATGGTATCGTTACAAACCATCACCGGCACCCACGTCACCCCCTTGGGTCAAGATGTAAGCTGGCCGGTCGGTCAAGTTTTCACCCCCATCGACGCCATTGGCCAATGGTTCAAACAAGAAGCCTACCGCGACCTCAACAAGCTTAAACAAGAAATCTGCCGGTGGCTCAACCCCCTCGGCTCCATCTGACCAAAAAACCCCTAAACCACGCTCACTTTCGCCCGATAAAGCAACTTTTCCCCTTGCCGGTACCCCTGATAACGCACCTTTACCCGTTGTCCAGCCTCCGCACTACCTTCCATTAATTGATGCCGGTGAGGATCATACTCCACCTCTGCACCCACCGGCCCGATCATCTCCACTCCCCACTCCTGCAACAACTGCTCAACCGGCCTCACCAACGGCAACAACCGAGTTGCAGGAATATCCGGTTTTTGTTGTACCGCATACGCCGCAGTCGGCCATTGCAACAACCAAGACTCAATTTTCTGTAACGTTTCTTCCCGAAAACTTTGCAACAAAACACTTTTCTGTTGCCCTAACTCTTCTTGCAGACGTTTATATTCACTTTCCCATTCCCCAACCGCTATCGATTTTACCGGCTCGCTCATTTCAAACACCGTCAACAATTCCCCCACCGACATCTGCAACGCCTTAGCAATTTTCTGTAAATTTTCCACCCGCATTTGCCCTATTTTCCCCCCCCGCAGTTGCTTAATTTGCCACTGAGAAACCCCAGCATTTTTTGCCAGTTCCCTAAAACTTGCAATTCCCGCCTGCTTCATCAAACTTTCTAATAATTCATTATTCATAGTTCATTATTCCTAAATATTAAAAACCGGATTCCTAAAAGAAACCCGGTTTCTGAAACAATCTAAAATCCTTATTCTTCTAACAAACTTCTCAACATCCAAGCAGTCTTTTCATGCACTTGCAAACGCTGAGTTAACAAATCTGCCGAAGGCTCATCACTCGCCTTATCCACCGTCGAAAACAGAGAACGCGCCGTGCGAGCAACCGTTTCGTGACCATCCACCAACAAGCGAATCATCTCTTTTGCTTTCGGCACTCCCGCTGTTTCTTCAATGGAACTCAAGCGGCTAAATTCACTATAAGTGCCCGGTGCCGGAAAGCCCAAAGCTCGAATTCGTTCCGCAATCAAATCCACTGCCAAAGCTAACTCATTATACTGAGTTTCAAACATCAAATGCAGCGTTTGAAACATCGGGCCGGTGACATTCCAGTGGAAATTATGCGTTTTCAAATAAAGCGAATAAGTGTCTGCCAGCAGGCGAGATAACCCCTCGGCAATTTCACCGCGAGTTTTTTCTTCAATACCGATGTCAATTTTCATGGGTTTTGGTTGTATTTGCATGATTGGTTCTCCTTATGACAATAAAATTGCACAGCACGTCTCATCTTCTATTCAATTGCTAGGCTGTCTTAAAGCAATCGTTCTTAAGAAAGATTTCCAGTCTGGGGCCGGTGTTTCATTTAGGCTAAGTGCATTTTTAATACCGAACGCGGTGCCTTACGGACTTTGCAGGGGATAGTTTCGAGCCCCAGGCGTTGTGAGGCTTCATAGCGGTGACATCCAGAAAAGCCGTAATATTCTCCCTCTACTTCTAAAACGTCTATCGGTTCTTGGACACCAATTTCTTTAATCGACTCCATCAGTGCAGCCACCTTTGCCTGGTCGTTTTTGCGTGGCAGAGGCCGGCGAATTTTATTCAAGGGGATATTTTCGATCTTCATTTTTGCTTTCCCTTTTTCTGCTTCTCCTCTAATCATACTCATAACGACTTCGAGTTAGTAAGCAATGTTAAGGAATCCTGATATTTGTTAGCAGGCAAGATGCCTGCTCCACTTCTACCACTCATCGCGGCGTTTTTTGGGGCTTTGCCAATCATCCCCAGGCTCATCCTCTTCTTCCAAATACGCCTCTTGTTTGTACACCGGCACCTTTTCGATCACTCCCTCAGTTTCCAATTCTCCCTCTTGTAGCTCTGCTCGTCCCCCCGGTAACTTATCCCGCAAAGGTTCCACCACCTGAGCAATTGCATCTTTAATAAAAGCTTTAACAAACTCATCCTTTTTATTTAATTGAAACTGACGTTGCACAACTTCTGTAATTCCCCCATCTCCCCAATCTTGATCGTGGCGGAAATATTCAATAAAACTTTTCCCCGCAATTCGTGTTAAATAAGCAGCCGTTACGCCTTGAATAGCTTTGCCAATTACAAACGTGCCTAAATTTAACTGCAAAGCCGTAGCAACCAATTCAATCGCCCCTTTGACAATTCCTAAACTTGCCAAAGTTTTACCCAAAGAAAGCGCCAACTCTCGCCCGCGTTCTGTATTTAATTCACAGCCATAAATGCGACCAATTTCTACTACCATTTGAGCATTTACCGCCGCCGTTGCCAACAAATCCACCACCGGCAAAGGAGTTACAGAAATTACCCCCGCACCAATCCATTGAAAACGCTCCACCACCTTTTCGGCTTGCCGACGACGTTGAGCATCTAAAAGCCGGCGCGCCTCATCACCCAAGCGTTGAGACTGCAACAAAATATTATCTGCAATTAAATCTTCACCTTCGGAGCGTAATACAGCAGCCATGCGCCGAATTAAAGGCATAATATCGGGATCAGGCTGGAAAACTTCACCAGTTTCTAAACGCACCGGTAAAGGATTTGCTGCTGTTTCCACCACATCCATTGAAGATACAAAACCCCGGACACGATAGCGCAAACGAGCTAAAATTGCCTCTCGATCTTCAGCGGGGTAAATGTCAGTTTTATTAAAAACAACAATGGAGCGTTTGCCAATTTCGGCCAAGGCTCGTAGGGGGTTATATTCAGATTTTTGCAAATCGTTATCGACAACAAATAATAATAAATCGGCTTCGGTGGCAAGCTGACGGGCAATTTCTTCGCGTTCTGTACCAGCGACACCGGCTTCTAAAATTCCGGGGGTATCGGTAATCAGAATTTCTCGATCTAAACCTTTGAGTTTTAGTTGATAGGTTTCTCCGACTTCTGTTGTCCCCATTGGGGCGGCAACGCGGCCCACCATACGCCCAATTAAAGCATTTACTAGGGAAGTTTTGCCGGCGCTGCCGGTGCCAAAAACAACTACTTGTAAGTCACCGCGAGCGAGGTAGGTTTCAATTTCGCGGGAACGGCTAATTAAGGCTTGACGAGCGACTTCATCTTGAATTTGGTCAACTTGCCGGCGTATAGCTTTGAGGGTTTCTTCGGCGGCTTCGGTTTTTTGGGCGGGAATTTTTGGCCGAATTTTGCGGGGCTGAGTTTTGCGCCCAGGCGAGTTGGGAAACAGCCCCAGATAATAAACAAAGGCTGCTATTAAGACAGCCAACAATACAATCATCAGCAAAATCAGCAAATTGCCTAAAAACGGGGAAGCATAGGCAAGTTCGAGGTAAAGCCGGTAAAAGGAGTTGATTAACCAAAGCATCAGCCCCAGGATAAAGGTAACACCGGCAATGATGGTTAAAAGGCGCGTTAGAGGCATGGGTATGTTGTTGTGGGTTTCCCATCGGTGGGGGAAGGTTAAAAAATTGGGTAGTAGTTTAATATTTTCTCTATTTGTTTGGGTTATTCGCAATGGGTGAGGTTTTGGCGGGGGTGTCGGCAGAGGATTTTGTGATTATGATTAAATTTGTGGTGTTCTTGACTTGAGTTAAATTTTTAACGCCAGAGGAACACACATTTACCAAGAGCGATTTTTGCTCATTTAAGTTTTTTTGTTGCAGTTGTCATCCCCAAAAAGGAGTAGAAAAGTAATGGCTTTAGTGGATATGCTTTTAAATGCCGTGAATGACCCCAATCAGCAAGGAAGTTCTAATGAACTTAATTCCTTTGCCAATGTTGCTCAAACAATGGGCAATAATTATGGTTTAGATCCGGCTACAACCCAAACAGTTTTGTCTTTGGTGGGTAGTCATGTGCGTTCGGCTTTGCAACAACAGCGGAACAATGGCGGTGTAGAACAAGCCCAAAGTTTAGTTAATAATTATAGCGGTTTCGGTGCGAATCCCCAAGCGGTTCAAGCTCTTTTTCCTCCCCAATGGCAAGCCCAAATTATCCAGCAAGTTTCTCAACGAACCGGGTTAGATAGTGGCATGATTCAAGCCATGTTGCCTTTGTTGATTCCGGTGATTTTAAATCTTTTAAAAATGGGAGCAAATCCTCAAAATCCTCAGCAGGGGCAAAACCCGGTTTTGAATAATTTTTTAGACGCTGATGGTGATGGCGATGTGGATATTGCCGATGCTATGAGTTTGGCGGGCCGGTATTTCAATAAAGGACAACAATTCTAAATTTTTTCCCAGACAAAAAAAGGTCTTTGATGAACCGGCACCTACTGATGCTTTTTGTCTGGGTTCCTCTACAATTTCAGCAGATAAGTAAGTCAACTTAATTAAACTCTGGGTGTAATGTAGGTTGGGTAGAGGAACGAAACCCAACACTCTCAAGGCTTTGATGGGTAAGGCTTACGCTAAAACTATCCTACAAATAATTAAGTGCTTCTACTTATGATTTTTTCAATCCCATTGATAGGCTTTCAAAAATTAATGTAGGTTGAGTTTAACCGCAAATTAACGCGGTTAAAATAAAACTTTCCTAGTTTTTCGCCTAAGTTTAATTCCTCTTAAACTACCGCGCCACTTTCCCCATATAATCGCCCCATAACTGAGCCGCTTGAGCACTACTTCCAGAAGTAGCCGAGTTATCATCATTGCCTAACCAAACACCAGTTACGACTTGTTGAGAAGGGATATAACCAATAAACCAAAGATCAACATTATCATTTGTGGTGCCGGTTTTCCCCGCTTCTTCACCCAAACCAATTGATGCCGGCCTGCCTGTGCCAGAACCTACAACCCCTTGCATTAAAGTTGTCATGCTATCTGCCACTTCTGGGGATAAAATATTTACATTTCCACCGCCAGAAGATTCGCATTTAGTATCAGGAACATAGGAATAAATACACCGGCAAGTTTGGCGATCATTCGGATTTTCGCACTCATTACTATCATAAATTCGGGTAATTGTATGAGGAGTATTTTTAACACCTCGATTTGCAAATACACCGAAAGCGCCGGTCATTTCCAGCACATTCACTTCACTTTGACCAAGTACCAAAGCCGGCACCGGATTTAACTTCGACTGCACACCTAAACGCTGCGCCATTCGCACCACCGAATCTAAACCCACATCCTGCGCCACCCGCAGCGCTATCACATTTAAAGAAGAAGCCATCCCTGAATACATATCTGCGCTGCCACTTCCGCAACCTTCAAAATATTGGCTTTGCCAACTAAGGGGAGAACAAGAGTAAACTCGACCCGGAGAAATGCCACTTTCAATAGCGGCTGTATAGGCAAAAACCTTGAAAGTTGAACCGGGTTGTCGTTGAGCTTGTGTGGCGCGATTAAACTGACTTTCTTTGTAATCAACACCGCCTACCATTGCTAAAACTTGGCCGGTGGTGGAATCAAGCGTCACAATTGCGCCTTGCGAAAAGCCAAAACTACCACCGCTACCGGCCACAGAATTTCGCAGAGAAGATTCAGCCGCCGACTGGAATTTGCGATCCAGGCCGGTTTCAACAATAAAATTACCTTCTCTTGCCAAACCTTCACCCAAAAGCCGGTCAAGTTCATTAAACACATGATTATAAAAATACGGCGCAATAGTTTGTTCAAGAACTTTGCGAGCATTTTCATTAATCTCAATTCTCGAACGGCGAGCCCGATCTGCATCCGCTTGGCTAATCATTCCCAGAGCACGCATTCGGTAAATTACACCATCGCGTTGTCGAATTGCCAACTCATAATTTTGCACCGGGTTAAAACTATTTGGGGCCGGTAAAATTCCCACCAGAGTCGCTGCTTCCGAAACATTCAAATTCCTAGCAGACTTGCCAAAATAAAATTGGGCTGCATCTTCAAAACCATACAAATCTAAACCCAAAAATACGCGGTTTAAATAAGTCTGTAACAGGTAATCTTTGCTGTAAGCTGTTTCTAATTTCAAAGCCACCGCCGCCTCGCGCAATTTGCGACCGGCAGAGTCATCAGTACCCACATAATCACGGAATAAACTTCTGGCAAGTTGTTGAGTAATCGTGCTCGCACCTTCACGAATTCCCCCGCCGCGCACATTAGCCACCACAGCGCGTAAAATTCCCAGCGGATCAACGCCAAAATGCCAGTAATACCGGCTATCTTCCGAAGCAATCACAGCATCGCGTAAGGCTTTAGGAAATTCCGAAAGGCGTTTAATTTCTTGGTGAGAATTATTATAGGGAGGACGCAGCGGTGTTTGACCATCACGAGCATAAACCACCACCGGCCCTTGAGTAGAAACTGGTAAAGGTCGGACTCGAAATTTTTGCCATTCCAGTAAAACCAAACCCACCACCAAAGCCGTCAAACCACCGGCACCATAAAGCGAATATCGAAACGCTTTGATATACCAAGGCGGCGGATCAATATAACGAATTTGGACAGCAGCAGCTAATTCTGGCGGGCCCAACGTCAACAAATCACCATGACGCAAGGGTAATTGATTGATGCGGCGTTTGCCTAAATAAATGCCATTGGTAGAATTTTCATCGCGGATAATAAAAGGAGCATTGGCTTTGCTACTATCGCGGGAAATTGAAACATGAGTCTGACTGACTACCGGATTGCGAATAACAATATCACTGCTTTTAGAACTGCGACCAATTAAATAACGTTCTCCCAAAAGCGGGTATTTTTGAACTGTTGGAGCCCCCGCATCCTGCACCCAAATTTCGGCAACTCTGGCATTTGGTTTAAGGGCCAGTTGGTTAAAATTCACCTTAGCAATAGTCTGTACCGCTTGAGTAAAAGCCCCTAAAATCGTGCGCGGCGGTTGATTTTGTGGTGGCGGACTGGGTGGTTGCGGATTTTGCGGTGAATTCATACTCTGTACAAATCGTGCTTAGTAATATTATGTGTCGAGGTTAAACGGAAATGCCCCTGCCGGCCTGCAAAAACTACACTTCCCTGATTAGTTTTTCCAAAATATAACAAATTGGTCGTATTTTTTGCCCTAGGTGCCGGTGGTGAGTTTGCCAAAAATGTCTCCAGCGGTCGCCATTTTTTTGGGATCTGCCGGCCAACCCCACAAGACATTGCTCCAGATAGCGAGTATTTATTGATCATAAACATTTGGCGCTGTGCCGGTTGGGTAAACAATTCCTTAAAGACTTCCTCCGTTATCTTTGCGAGCAGCCGGCGGTTGTTGCAGCGCCACCAAAAGCAGACAAACAATGCCAATATTAATAAAAACATCCGCCAAATTAAAAACGGGAAAGCGAATCAAGCGAAAATCTAAAAAATCCACCACTTCGCCGGTCAAAAACCGATCAATGCCATTGCCCAGCGCCCCGCCTAAAATAAAACCAAAACCGATTTGTTCCCAGCGATCCAGCCTTGGCCCCAACCCAGCATAAGCCATAATTGCCAAACTCACCCCCAAAGACAACCAACGCAACCAACCCCCATTTTGACTAAATAAACTAAACGCCGCCCCCGGATTTGTTACATAAGTAAAATGAAAAACGCCCTTAATAAGCGGCCAACTTTCCCCCAGTTTAAAATTTTGCACGACCAATAATTTTGTTAGATGGTCAATTGCCAAACTAAAAAATGCAACAATCCAAAACAGCCGGTTTTTAAACTTAATCATTTCTCTGTTACTCGTAAAAGCGCCTATCGATTCCTGTAAATTTTGTTCGGGTTTGGCAACCTTGGTAATTTGACCTTTCCTTGCTTCATCAAATTGCCGGTTTAATAAAACATCATTTGACGCAAAATAAAAGCCAAAACCGAAACCGCACAAACCACAGCCAACTGTCCGGGTAAAGGATGCAAAGAATATTTCATAGCAGCCGGTACCCACAAATTAGCATCCAAACCACAACTCAACCCCAAAACCCCCAACCCAACCAAATGAACCACTAACAAACCACCAATACAACTCAACGCCAAAAACTCTAAACGCACCGGCGCCTGAAAAGCCAGCCAACCACAAACCCAAGCCCCAGGAATAAACCCTAATAAATATCCAAACGAAGGTTCCCTTAGATACTCAAAACCCCCTCCCTTGGTAAAAACCGGCATCCCAGTCAAACCCAAAACCAGATAAGCTATTTGAGACAAAGCACCGGCATTTTTTCCACCCAAACACCCCACCAACAGCACCGCCCCAATTTGATAAGAAACCCCCAAAGACTGAAACAAGACCACATCTTGTCCCCACTTCAAAGACAACCCAGCAATTGAAGCCTCCACAAATGTGCCACCGATAGTCAACAGCAAGCCAATTAGAGCGTACACTAACTCAAGGGATTTGGGCATCAGCAATTTTTGCATTTCTTTAAAATTTAACTTTATGCTGACTACTTTTGTAAGTAGCAGTTTCAGCTTCTTAGCCAGTGTTAGCCAGAGCCGGTAAAACCAAAACTAGAAAGAGCAACATGGCATTAATTTGTTTGATAGCCTAAGTGCATAGGCATTTTATCACTCTAACTCGACATCAACAGTATTCCCCCACCGGCAGATATTCGCTCCCACTACCTATTCTTAAACTGCCCTTAACATTTTTTAAACCTGCCGATTGTATAATTAGCCATTGGCATCTCCCTTTTTTGGCAGTCAAAATTCACAATTTAATAATTTTGTCAAGGGGTTGGCCAAAAAAACAAAAATTATCCTGCCAAGGCGGAAACCCAGCTAATGCAGCTAAAAATCAAAGCAATGCTCCGCAGTCGCCCAGGCGGTTTTAAAGAAACTTAACCAATAAAGCCGGCCTAAAAAATTAAACACAGAGACACTAATGGTGATAATAAATACAGTAAAAATTTACCAACCATGAAATTCTCACCAGGTCACTCGCCTGTTTCAAAAACAACACAGCCGCATTTCAGCCTCAAAAACTGAAGGGCAAACAAGTCAACGCAAGACTCACCGCCACCCCAAAGTCGCTGGCTGAGCCTTAAAGAAGACACCCAAAAAACGCAGATTTTAGATGACTGTAGAATTCCATGATCTTTGACGGTGAGATTCATTGAGGTAATGGTCTAAAATCTTCCCATCAAACTACCGTCCCAGACTGTCGGATTCGTTCGTAGCAAAACCTAGCAGAAAAGACATAGCAACCAAGTTACTAAATTTCCCTAACCGTCACAGTTCGGAGGGGCCGGTTCACCTAGATTTAGGCGCTTAGCAGATATCTGTAGGTATCCTCGCCCGTACTAGCACTGCGATATTGAGGGAAATAGCACTGCGAATCCTAACCCACTATTTAGATATTTTATGGCTTCTAATTCCCTGCTCGAAAGACCCACGTCCAACGTTTTACGCACAGAAGATGTATCCGTCTATTACGGAAATTTTCTCGCCCTCAAGAATGTCTCATTAGATATTCCCAAAAACAAAATTACTGCCTTTATTGGCCCGTCAGGATGCGGTAAAAGTACCCTTTTGCGCTGTTACAACCGGCTGAACGACCTCATTAAAGGATTTAAAGCCAACGGCGGAATTTCCTACAACGGACAAAACATTTACGCCTCAGATATCGATCCCGTAGAACTCCGCCGGCGCATCGGGATGGTCTTTCAAAAACCCAACCCCTTCCCCAAATCAATCTACGATAACGTCGCCTTTGGAGCCCGTATCAACGGCTACCGAGGTGATATGGATGAACTCGTAGAACGTTCTCTCAAACAAGCCGCTTTGTGGGAAGAAGTCAAAGACAAACTCCGCCAAAGCGGTTTAGCCTTATCGGGGGGTCAACAACAACGTCTTTGTATTGCCAGAGCTTTAGCAGTTCAACCCGATGTAATTTTAATGGATGAACCCTGCTCTGCACTCGATCCGATTTCCACCCTCAGAATTGAAGAAGTGCTGCACGAACTCAAACAACAGTACACAATTGTTATCGTGACGCACAATATGCAGCAAGCCTCTCGCGTCTCCGACATGACAGCATTTTTTAACGTCGAACCAACCCAAAAAGGCGGTAGAGTTGGCTATTTGGTTGAATACGACGAAACGCAAATAATTTTCCACAACCCCGCCAAAGAAGCCACCCAAGAATATGTCAGTGGCCGGTTTGGTTAAATTTGTCCATTAATGAATCACCATGAGCCTGCGATACCCCCCTTCAAAAAGGGGGGATTTTTGCCATTGGCCAATGTTTCTAGGCCGCTTTTTTCAAGAAGTGCTTAAATAGATTATCTTTCACCATATTTTGTTTGAGGACTTCAATCAAATAATCTTGAGCTTGCTCTCTGCTCAAATTCTTGACTTGTTCGCGCAAAATTTGCATTTTGAATTCTTGCTCTAAAGTGAGTTGCGTAGGAAGTTCCATAACCATTCACTCCTCTGCTTGTTATTGGCTGACACATAAGAGGACGTGGTTGCCCGCCTCTTTGTCTCGACTTAATTGTAAATTATCGTAACAGAGGCTTGACAAAGAGTTGGTAATATACATTACAAGATCGCAGCCAACACAAAATTAAACCCAAGCCGCGAAGCTATATCATAAAAAACGAGAAAGCCGCACTCCTGGTTGAAAAAAAGGAAGATAACAAAAATGAATGCAATGGAGTTTTTTGAAAAAAGTGCCGGAAAATGGATATCACAACGCGGCACCCACCATCTACCTTTTAGACGAGCCGAGCTAGGAGATTCCGAAATCACCGTCGAAACCCTAGCCGCCGATGACCCAAAAGTTGCAGAAATCTGTGAATTACACGGAGTCGCTCCCAATTTAGCAGCCGGTGGAGCCTTTGTGAAATGGCAGGGAGTAATGCAGTGGGACAAAGAAGACGAAAATCATAGCGGCGAAACCGTCTTTGCCATTGTGCCGGATGCAGAAGACCCCAACAAAGGCAAAATGTTACGCGAACGCGGTTATGCCGAGATTGTGCCGGTGGCCGGTGAGTATATTGTTGATGAAGACGGTGCGTTGATATTAATTACCGAATATGAAACCATGAGTTCCGTCGAGCGGTTTTGGTTTGCCGCACCGAATGTGCGGATGAGAACCAGCACAGTTAAACGATTTGGCGGATTTAGCACTGCGTCTTTTTGTACCGAAACCCGCGTTATTGCAGAGGCGGAGAATTCTCAAGCAACCAGCCAGCCGGCCAGCAACAGTCAAGAATTTTATTCGGTTTTGGGTTGGTAGTTGTTTTTTACCGCAGATGAACGCAGATGAACGCAGATGGTTGACAGGTTTTGAGCAAAAATCTGAAGAGGGGGTGGTCTGTTGTGATGCTGTAGAGAAGGGTACGGAATATCTTAAGACAATGCGAAGGCTGGCTTTAGAGTCAGACATGATCGCGTTGAGTGAGGATATTGTTGAGCGTATCCGCATCTGTAGCTGGATTGGCAAAAATATTGAGCCGGTGAATGCTGAACTGGGAGAATATTTGCAAGCTTGTCATAGCTGCTTTTATCCAGAACAACGGAAAAAGATTCAAATTTTTGCTGCACCTTTAGCGCAAAAGTTGGGTGTAGATGCGTTTTGTAATCTTAAAGTCGAGCCTGTGGCAATTTTAATCGACGCTGGACGCCTTCACCGGCCCGACTGGTTGAGCGTTGTTGCCCACGAATATGCTCACGCTCATTTAGGCACCGCCGGCCACCAAGGGCAGTTTTTAGCAACTATTCAGCATCTTTGCCTGGGTTTAGGCTTAGAACCGCCTTACACCGAAGGAATGGAGGCCAAACAGCAAGAAATCTGGTTACAAAATTGGCCCCATTGCCCGCCGGTCGCTGACCCTTTGGCTTTTTGGCGCGGCGGCGCGAATGCTTAAGACAAAAAATGTTACAGATTGTTGCATTTCTTCAGAAAAGTAAGCCGCAGATCGCCCAAATCCCTTAACCTGAGTGTTGTCTGCTATAACGTCAGCCGTCAAAACTCAGGGGTCAAAAGTTAAAAACAAACGGCAACTGAGAATTGTACGGGCAGTGCCCCTGTGCCTGCCTCAGACAACTGACAAACAAATTTTTGAGATAACGGAGATTCGGACGTGGCTATTCCATTGCTAGAATACACACCCAAAAGTCAAAACCAGCGCGTTGCCGGCTATGAAACACCGGGTGAAGAAAAGCCGAGAATTTATACCACTGAAAACGTGCTAGACCCGGCAGAAGTCGATGATTTAATTTGGGCTGCATACCGCCAAATTTTCAGCGAACACCAAATCCTCAAAAGCAACCGTCAAACTTTGTTGGAATCTCAGCTTAAATACGGTCAAATCACCGTCCGGGACTTCATTCGCGGTTTGGCAACTTCTGACGCTTTCCGCCGGCTAAACTACGAACCCAACAGCAATTACCGCTTTGTTGAGTTGTGCGTACAGCGCGTTTTAGGCCGCGATGTGTACAGCGAACGCGAAAAAATTGCATGGTCTATTGTGCTGGCTACTAAAGGCTTAGATGGCTTTATCAATGCCTTGCTCGATAGCGATGAATACTTAAACAACTTTGGTGACCATACGGTGCCCTACCAACTGCGCCGCATTCTCCCCCAACGGGCCAAAGGTGAAACTCCCTTTAACCTGAAAACTCCCCGCTATGGTGAATACCATCGTTCTCAGTTGGGCTTCCCTCAAGTGATTTGGCAAAACCAAGTCCGCCGCTTTACTCCCCAAGAAAAACAAGCCAAAGAGGGCGATCCCAACCGCTACTTGGGTATGGCACGGGAAGTTGCGCCTAACATTACCAATGTTCCCCGCGTTTCTGTGTTTAACCTCAACTACGAAAGCGCTGTTCCTCGCCGTCGTTAATCTTCTCTTGTTGAAGGTTTTGGCTTAGTTTTAGGGGCTAGAATCTAGTTGCTATGGGCGGGTATTATTGCCGCGTTCAGCAGTACCTAGAAGCTGGCCCCTAAATTTTTATTGGGGATTTTTGAGGCCGGTCTACAGCCGCTCCACCTCCACCACTGACCCCTACCGGCGCCGGCGTAAGACTTCTAAAAGCGTTGTAAAACTCTCTGGTGGCGGCGCTATGGCTTCTATGAGTTCTTCTGTTACGGGATGTTGTAATTGTAAGCGCACGGCGTGCAAAGCTTGTCCGGGGATATTCACGCCAAGAGAACGACCTTTGCCATAAATTGGATCGCCGACAATGGGATGGCCAATCTGGGCACTGTGAACTCGGATTTGATGAGTACGTCCGGTTTCTAGTTGAAATAGCATTAAAGTATAATTGCCGAGGCGTTCTTTAATTCGCCAATGGGTGACGCTGGCACGTCCGCCTTTTTCCACCGCTACCACAGCCATTTTTTTGCGGTCTACTGGGTGCCGGCCTATCGGTTGATCAATTGTGCCGGTTTCCGTTTTTGGAGCTCCGTACACAATACCTAAATATTCTCGGCGGGCTGTTTTTGCTTTGAGTTGGGCTTGCAGATGTTGATGAGCAAGGTCTGTTTTTGCCACCACCAGCGCGCCGGTAGTGTCTTTATCGAGCCGGTGGACTATCCCCGGTCGCTGCACTCCGCCAATACCGGCCAGGTTGGGGCATCTGTAGAGCAAAGCATTTACCAGCGTGTCGTTTTCGTGACCGGCTGCTGGATGAACCACAAGGCCGGCCGGTTTATTGATAATGATTAGGTGGTCATCTTCATAGAGAATATCCAGCGGAATATCGGTGGCTTCCAGTTCCAAGGGCTGCGCTGACGGGATAGTAATCTCGATAATGTCGCCGGCACCAACAGCGATTTTTTTAGAAGTTTGGGTTTGGCTATTGACTTTTACGCTTCCTTGTGCTATGAGGTCTTGAATTCGGGAGCGAGAAAAATCTCTCAGGTGTTCGGCCAGATAGCGGTCGAGTCGGGGGTTGGGATGTTCGACTTGTAGATTAATTTCGGTCACAGTTAATTATTGATAAATGGTCAGAGCACCAATTGACTTTTCCTTACCCAGCCACCCAATTTGCCAACCCTTCAATCGATGTTTCCTGCCGGTTTTCTTGGCTAAAAACTTCGGGCGCGAACATCTCCCAACACGCATTAAAATAGGGCACAAATAATGAGCGCTGTTCTTCACTTAAGTGGCCAGAAATTTCTTGCGCCAGCAAATAAAGCATTTGCCGCACCAATTCCCAGTCTACCTTCAAAGCCGGATATAGTAATACACACAAAGGGAATAATTCGTCTTTGAGCGCCGACAAATTCCCCTCCAATACGCAAGTCCACAAGTAAACCTGGAACATTTCTATATCTCGGAGGCTGGAACGATGAACAATTACATCGCTCAACTTGCCTGTAAAACTGCGGTAGTTGGGATACATTTTTTGAATTCGACCGCTAACAAATTTAGCAATTTCACCAATATCAGGCAACAATTGAATGACCGCTAATAAGGCCGGTGAATCGGGAGGATGGGTAGCCGCTGCTGCATAAAGTCGTACTAAAGGCATATTGAGGTGCTCTTCAATCACCTTAATATAATCCGCGAGCAGCGTTTGTTCAAACTCTGGAACTTCTTGGAGCAATAATAGGCCGGTGTGGTGGAATAATAAATTCACAAATCCCAACACTCGCGGATCAGGAGTGCGATAACTTTGAGTTAAACGAAGTAATTCTTTTCCCACCGCTAGAGAAAGAGCCTCTGGCGTTTCCCCGTCGGAATAATACTCTAAAAGTTTCTCATAAATTTTATGAGCATCCGCCGCTATTTCCCATCCATTGACTAATTGAGGATCAATTTGGTTTTGCTTAATCGCCACTGCCAAAATCGTCTCAGTTTTTGTCCACGCCAGCGAGACAGCCAACCTTAAAGAATGGCGCAGATTTTCGGCATTTTCCAGCCGTTTAGCAAAGCCAGTTTTTCTTGTCTGATCGGGTGTTGTAGAAAAATCAGATTTTTGCAAATCGCTGTCCTGACTTTGGACATATTTTTTGGCCCATTGCTGTGCAAAAGATGCCACCGTCTTTGACGTAGGTTTCTCTGGAGAGCGAATATAGGAAGCGTAACGAGGATTAATAGGGTTCACCATACTTGTCTGGTATCGTCAAGGTTTACCGTTTTGTGGGGCAGTAAGGCGGGGAGAACATTAAACAAATGTTAGAATTTTTCCGCTCCGAATTATATCAGCCTAATAGAAGATTTTATTTTGGTGATTTTGTGAGATACTACGACTATTCTTTTGTGAAAGAATAATCATTCAAGCGGATATAATTTTACGCGACACACGGAATTTACACTAAACTCGTACCCCGCCACACTTTTACAATTTAACATTAAATATTGAAAAGAAAAGGACACGGGCCCCCACCCAAAAAGAATAAGAGCCAAACTCCCCACAGAACTCAACAACAATAAAAGTCAAGATCAGCAGAATTATTCAAAATCAAACTGAGAGACAAGCTGGAGCTTGCCTATTCCTAACTCTTTAGGGGAGATACACCGCACCTCAAACAAACCAAGCATATCCTTAATTTGGGGATTTCCTCTCGCAGCGCCGGTAAGACCCTGAGCAATCACCAAACCACAAAATCCCTTAGTTTTTTTACAACGTTGCTCCCATTTTTTGCGAGCAGCAACATGAGTCGGATCATCCTCAACAAACTCACCAAACAAATGAAGCTGACCATCCTCTGTTTGGAGAATACCTAAATCGTAACTAACTTCTTTAAAAGGATCTTCGCCGGGATTAAAGCAAATACCTTTTAACCCACCGGCCTCTTGCAACTCTTGAATCATCGCCTTAGCTTTAGGACGAGAAGTTTGAATTAAAACAATAGGCAATCCTTCGCCAAGAGTCTGAACAGAAGCCACAGAAAAGTGATGAGCAGGGCCATTTCTTAAATTTTGGACAGTTTCCCAAGGCATCATTCCTAAACTGAGAAATGAATTATCAGGCACTAAATCATCTCGTAACAAAGGCTGGTAATCTTCCTCATCCTCATCAAAATCCTCCTCCAAATCGCCCTGAACCATCATTAACAATTCCTGTTCTAATTCCGGCTCAGTCGAAACCTTCACAGAAATAGTTTCTGATTGGGGAGTTTCACCCTCCCCAGCCTTTTCGCCCTTTTTTTTCTTAGCAAACGGAGGTAAAGAAATGCGAAACTTACTGGTCAAAACCGGCAAATTTTCCTCATCAAGTTTGTGTTGAGCATTGCGCCAAAAACGATGTAAAGCTTCCAGAGCAACCCAAACCACCAGCGCTTCTTCCTCATATAAAAAAGAGCGCAAACCTTCCAAAGGATGAAGATTACCAAAAGACGGTTTAATTTCCGATAAAGGCAAATCTGCTAAATCAAAATCCTCTTCATCTTCATCATCAGTCTCCTCGGCACTTTCATAACTCAAAAACAAGCAATCTTGACCGAGAAAAGCTTCTTCTAAACCTTCAGCAGAATCGTGAGACAAAACCGAGGCGCGGAAGCGACGTAGCGATTCAAGAGAGCGATAGAACAACACCCCATAATCGACGCCCAACATTCCCAAAACGCAGACATAGAGCGTATCAATATCCCACTTTTTCAACTCAATACTGAGAATTTGGTGATCGCCCAACAACTCCCAAGGAGCATCCTGCCAAATATCAAAAGACTTTTCCGTAAGCGCCTTAGCATATTGTGGCGGTACGGTAGGCGGGTTATTATTTACTACTTCTTGAAAACTGCGGAAAATTTCATCAATAAGAGGCAATTCAGGGACATATTCAATAGAAATTTCCAGACCCTGTAGGACACCGCGTAAATAAAATTGCAATTGGCGGTCGCGGACAACAATTTTTTGCGGGCGGGCGGGTTGAGCCGGGTTATGGGGGTGTTCCATTGCCCGTAACAGCGTGCGAACAACGGCTTCAGAGCCGATCTCTGGCGTCACCATGTCCATTGAACGGACAAAACCCTGAGAACCATCGACCCAAAGAATACACTCGCCTGGTCGGTCGGCTTCCCTGGGTACCCATTCTAAATCATCCGCAGTTTGTGGCGACAAGGGGCGGCGATCACCCTCCCACACGCTGGGAATTTGGGGTAATTTTTGCAGGCGACGGCGAGTAGAGTGATTGAGAGCAGTCATAGACTCCGGCAACAGGATGGACAAATAATCTTACACGAGGAAGCGGTTTAACCAACAGAACCCCATCAAGGCGGCGGGCGGTCGGTAATGCTACGATCAAGGGCTATGCAATGGATAGGATGCGCTAATTTAATAAACTACTCCCCAATTACAGCGGCTTAAAAAAACCGGCCGGTGGTGAGCGGCTCTATTGAAAGCGACTATTACAAGCATAGAGAGTTTTTTGCCTTTAAGGGTGTATCTGAGCGATCAATAATCTGGTGCTAGAGAAGTCGATACAATAGATCTAGAGGTAAATGCAGTATCCACTCTACGCCACTAGGAGTTTTAAAAAAAATGACACAAGCAACTCAGACCCCCCAACGGGGCATTCAAATGACTGAAGCCGCCTTGCGTCAAGTGATTTCATTACGGCAAAGCCAAGGGAAGGATCTTTGTCTGCGGGTGGGTGTACGTCAAGGTGGCTGCTCTGGGATGTCCTATATGATGGATTTTGAAGATGTCAGCAATATCCGTCCTGAAGATGAGGTCTTTGACTATGACGGATTTAAGGTACTCTGCGACAAGCGCAGTATGCTTTATCTTTATGGTTTGGTACTCGACTATAGCAATGCTATGATCGGCGGTGGTTTCCAGTTCACCAACCCCAACGCAAATCAAACTTGCGGTTGTGGCAAGTCTTTTTCGGCTTAAGATTTTTTAGGGGGTGGGGCTCTGCTCCACTCACCGGCCAACCACTACCGGCCACCCACCCTTGATTATTAATAGTGGCCGATTGCCCACCAAACTCTTGTTTATGAATCAAACTCAAACTCCCGAAGCTCTTTTTGACCAAGGTCTTGAACGCTATAAAGCCGGTGAGGGGCCCACTACTCTAATTCCTCTTTTTAAAGATATTTGCGACCGCTCCTCCAAAAATAGCTCCTCTTGGACTTGTTTGGCTTGGCTTTATCTGCTAGATAACAAACCTGCTCAAGCATTAAAAGCGGCTCAAAAAGCTGTCAAACTCAATCCCCACGATCCTCAAGCACGGGTGAATTTGGCTATCGCTATGCTCGAAACTAAGCAAAAAGGTGTTCGTCCCCATGTTGACACCGCTATGCAGTTAATTATGGTTTCCTCAGAATTGAAAACTGAACTGCTTCAAAGTCTCGACGAAGGATTAACCAGAAAACCCGAATGGCCAAGCTTACAGCGCGTCAAAGCTTGGTTGTATGAAGGCTAAATTTTTATTTCCAGCGTTTTGTGCTCTTTTGAGTGTCTAAAACGCTGGTTTTATTTAGATTTCGTAATATTTATTTAAATAACTTCACTCAAAAAGTCAAATTCTAATGATAAACTGTGGTTTACTTAAGGATTAGAAAATCCTATAGCTTTCAAAACCTTAACTTATGTAAACCGCAGGAGAAAACGATGAGCCTTGAGAATAACGTTAATATCAAACCCCAAACCCGCAATCACAAAGGCTTTTTTATTCAACCGGCCTCCTATAAGCTAATGGGTATTGATGAATCTGGCTGGGCCTTAATTTGCATTGATGATGCTGTATGTCACTATGTTGATCCTGATAACCTCCAAAAACCTAACAAGGGCGGTGGTAGTGCAGAATAAATGCACGTCCAGCTTTGAAAGAACGTTTCTGAATCTAAAAAATGGACGGCTGTACTGATTAAAGTGCAGCCAAATTTTTTTTGGGGTTGCTTTGTTATATATTGTAGCATTACTTAACAAAAATTAGTATAGTTATTAACATAAATTAACCCAAAACGCACGGATTTAATGATAGGATTTTATAACCACAACGATAAAACTTTTTTATCTGTTTAAAAACCATCAAATAAAATTGGAGCCTAAATAATTATGACCGGTCAAGATGTAGCAGTCAAGCCAGAAACCCGTAATCACAAAGGATTTTTTATCCAAGACACAAGCTATAAACTCATGGGAATAGATGAGGCGGGATGGGCCTTAATTTGCTTCGATGAGGCAGTTTGCCACTATGTCGATCCGGAGAGCTTAGAAAGCTGTGAAGAGATGGGAGATAACTTAGTTTGAGAAAAGTTAATAAACATTGTTTTTTTAACATTCCAGCAATAAAAAACCCGGTTTCCGCAAGAAACCGGGTTTTTAGTTACAAGGGTTTATTTTGGCAAAGCATTAGGTAAGCCGGCGTAAGACCACCACCGACCGGCCAGTAACCGGCACTTTTTTACCATCCGTATAAATCAACCCTTCCTTAACAAAAGTCGGTTCTTTGGTATCAATGACAACCTCCCACTGATCCTTTTGCATCACCTCTGGCAAACTAAAGTCCAGCATTTCCCAGTAAGCGTTAAAAATCACCAAGAAACTCTCATCCATAATGCGTTGACCTCTAGCATTAACACGAGTAATTTCTTGGCCGTTTAAAAACACCGCCATTGACTTCGCAAAACCGCTATTCCACTCTTCATCACCCATTTCGCTACCATCGTAGTTATACCAACCAATATCGCTGATGGTTTTGCCATAAATAGGCCGGCCTTGGAACCATTTGCGGCGGCGGAAAACCGGATGTTTGCGGCGGAAGAAAATAAGTTGACGAGTAAAATCTAACAACTCTTCTTTTTCTTTGGGGAAATCCCAATTAATCCAAGCAATCTCATTATCTTGGCAATAGGCATTATTATTACCCTTTTGGCTGCGTTCCATCTCATCCCCATAAACAATCATCGGGATACCTTGAGATAGAAATAGCGTTACCAAGAAATTGCGTTTTTGGCGTTCCCTCGTCGCCAACACATCTGGGTCATCTGTCTCGCCTTCTACACCACAATTCCACGAACGGTTATGGCTTTCGCCATCGCAGTTATTTTCACCGTTTGCTTCGTTGTGTTTTTCGTTATAGCTCACCAAATCTGCCAGCGTAAAACCATCGTGGGCTGTGATAAAGTTAATGCTGGCATAGGGGCTACGTCCGTTGCTTTGATAGAGGTCAGAACTGCCGGTGAAACGATAGGCAAATTCGCCCAAGGTTTGATCTTCACTGCGCCAAAAATCGCGTACACAATCACGATATTTCCCGTTCCATTCACACCAGAGTAAGGGGAAATTACCCACTTGATAACCGCCAGTTCCCAAGTCCCAAGGTTCGGCAATTAATTTCACATCTGCCAAAACTGGATCTTGGTGGATAATGTTAAAAAATCCCGACAAGTTATTGACATCATACAATTCTCGTGCTAACGCTGATGCCAAGTCAAAACGGAAGCCATCAACGTGCATTTCTAATACCCAGTAGCGCAAACTATCCATGATTAGTTTCAGCACTTGAGGATGACGTACGTTGAGAGAATTTCCGCAGCCGGTGAAGTCCATATAATAACGCGCATCACCTTCTACTGTGCGGTAATAGCTGACGTTATCGATGCCACGAAATGATAGCGTTGGGCCCATGTGGTTGCCTTCGCCGGTGTGGTTATAAACCACGTCTAAAATGACTTCAATACCGGCCTTATGTAAGGCTTTTACCATTTCCTTAAATTCGCGGGCTGCACCCCCCGGCGTTTGGTCAGAACTGTAGCCTTTATAGGGGGCAAAAAAATTCAGACTGTCGTAACCCCAATAATTTTTTAAACCTTTGCCGGTGAGATACCCCGGATGGCTAAAAAAGTGATGAACCGGCAACAATTCTACTGCGGTAATTCCCAAAGATTGCAAGTGAGCAATACTAGCAGGATGTGCTAACCCCGCATAAGTTCCGCGATATTCTTCTTCGATATTGGGTTGCAGTTTGCTAAAGCCTTTTACATGAACTTCATAAATAATTGATTCGTGAAAAGGAGTCCGTAAAAGTTGGTCGCCTTCCCAATCAAAGGTATCATCAATAACAACTGCTTTGGGAACAAATGGGGCGCTATCTACTTCGTTGTAAGATAAATCTTCCTCTTCATCCCCAATCGCATAACCAAAAATTTCGGGGCTGTCGGTAAAGTCTCCATCGATTTCTTTGGCATAGGGATCAAGGACAAGTTTATTAGGGTTAAAACGATGGCCGTTATTGGGTTCATAGGGGCCATGAACGCGGAAACCATATTGTTGTCCGGGGGCTACTCCGGGGATATAACCATGCCAAGTTTGGTTATCATATTCTTTGAGTTCGAGACGTTCTTCTTTGCCGTCTTTGTCAAATAAACAAAGTTCAACTTTTGTGGCGTTTTCGGTAAAAAGGGCGAAGTTTGTTCCTTTTCCATCCCAATAGGAACCGAGAGGATAAACATTACCCGGCCAGAGTTCTAAGTGCATATATGACTATTTTGGTATGAGAGATTGTTCAGTAAAGTCCTTGGGAGTGCCAAGCTGTTTGAGCTTTCAGCCGGCATGGCATTTAATGTATCTTTTTTGTAGTTGGCTTTGCTTCTATCTCAAGGTAGGTGCTGAAATTAAATTTATGGGCGCTTCTAAATTTTGAAAAGAAAAAAGCACAATTTTATTTTTTTGTCAATATGTAAGTAGGGTGATACTCTGTCGGCATCCCTAATCGTGGGCAGAGCATCGCCCTATAGCCCTACAATTGATGTAAGATTTCTTGATGGATGTGAGCGCGATCTATAAGCGCTTTTATTTGCACCGGCATTAAAGCTTCCCCATTAGCATAATGTTCGATCCAAGCGGTACTAATGGCAAGGGAATTATCAGGAAGTTGTGATAATTCGTAGCCAGGGATGTCTAATTCTGTCATCAATTGCTTTACTTTTGGGTCATAGCTGAGGCCAAAACACCGGCATTCCTCAGCCGCCGCCATAATTAAACTATGTAAACGCATCCCAATTGCCATATCTACACCACGAAAAACTCCTTTTAATTGGCGAGGGTTTTCTAGCTGTAAAATCTGACTTTTTTCTCCCAAATGGCTGTGGAGTTCTTGGGCAATAGCTAAATCTTGAGAAGCTTGGAAAGGTAATAATAAAATAAAAGTTTTTGTGGCTTTTTGGAAATCAATTAAAGCGCGGGTGAGAATTTGGAGGCGGGCGGGAGTTAATAAGGGATGTTGACGTAATGTTATGGCAACTTTTGGGGCGGGTAAATCCCATAAACCAGGCACAGGAGATGATTCTAAAGCCCAGACAGGATCGGGGGCTAAACTAAAAGGAATTTGCCAATTAGATAATAATTCTGCACTGCCGCGATCACGAACGCTGATAATGTTTGTGCCGGCAAAAGTGCGTTTGGCAATTTCACGAGTGAGAGGGCGTTTGAGGGGGCCAATTCCTTGTGCCCAGGCAATTGTTTTTAAGTTCATTTTTTGGGCAAGTGCCATCAGGCCGGTGTAATATAAAGGGCTGATAGCGCTGGTGGAATCTTGGATTAAACTACCGCCTCCCCAGATAAATATTTGGGCTTCTTTTAAGGCTTGCAAAACTTGCCAAGTGTTCATTCGATCACAGGCATAAACTCCATAGCTTTTTTGGGTTTGTTGGGGGTTGCCAGAGAGGACGATGGGGGTTATATGTGGGGGTAACATTTGTAGGAGGGTGGCTAGGAGGGCTTCGTCTCCTCCGTTTCCTTTGCCGTAATAGCCACAACAAATTGCTTTTATTTTTTTCATAGTTGATTTTTTTTTAACCGCAGATGGACGCTGATTAACGCAGATGGGTTATTGGTTGGGTTTGGAGGTTTGGGTGACGTAAGATGGTGGAGTGGTTTTTTTGGTTGGGAGGGGATGTTCGATGCACGCGCTTTCGATTCCTACTTGGATGATTCATGTGTCGAGTGTGATTGAATGGATAGGGGCCATTTGGTTGATTTGGGTTTATGGGGAGTTAATGGGTAGTTGGGGGTGGAAGTTTTTTGCTGTGGCGATGTTGCCGGCTTTGGTAAGTGCGATGTGTGCTTGTACTTGGCATTTTTTTGATAATCCTGAGTCGCTGGAATGGTTGGTTACAGTGCAAGCGGCGATGACTGTACTCAATAACTTTACTCTGTGTGCGGCGGCTTGGTGGCTGTGGCGGGGGGAAAGACTGCAAGAAAAGGAAACTAAGGGTGAGTTTGGGGGAGAGGAATGATTTCTAAAGAGTTTTTGTTTGCTTTTTCGCTGTTTCCCTATTTGGGGTTTTTGTGGTTTCTCAGTCGCAACAAACAAGCGCCAAAATTGGCAGTGATTGGGTTTTATATGACTTTGGTGTTTGTGGGGGTGACGATTCCGGCGGGAATTTATGCGAAAGTTGTTTATGGTGAGCAGCTTGCTAATGTGGATTGGCTGCATGGTGGGGCTGAGTTTTTCTTGACGCTTTCTAATATTTTGATTGTGTTGGGCTTCCGGCAAGCAGTCAACCAGCGCCGACAGTTGTTAAAATAAGATTTGCTTTCTGAGTTTTTAATGGTAAACGTCCAGCCAGATAACCAAAGTATGACTTGTATTCACACTCTCACCGGCCATTCTGACGGGGTTAAATCGGTTTTAATTAGTCCTGATGGGCATTTGCTTGTTAGTGGCGGCGAAGATGGAACTATTAAGCTGTGGAAGCTGCAAACCGGTGAGTTAGTTCGTTCTCTGACTGGTCATACTTATGGGGTTAAAGGTATTGCTATTAGTCCAGATGCTCAAACTTTGGTGAGTGGGGGTGGAGATGGAACGGTTAAGCTGTGGAGTTTGCCAGAGGGAGAGTTAGTTAGGACGTTGATTGCGGGATATTCGCGTTTAGATTCGGTGTGGATGCCGGTGGCTATTAGTCCAGACGGGCAAACGGTGGCAAGTCACAGCAGCACTTATAGTCAAACTATTAAACTTTGGCGTTTGGATAGTGGCGAGTTGGTGAGTACGCTAACCGGCCATACGGGTTCGGTAAAGTCTTTTGCGATCAGTCCCGATGGTCTGATTTTGGCAAGTGATGGGTCAGATCATACGATTCGTTTGTGGAATTTGGCAACGGAAGAATTGATGAATATTTTGGTGGGGCACACCGGCGGTATTTTTTCCATTGCAATTAGTCCAGACGGGCAAACTTTGGTTAGTGGTGGGGAAGATCAGATGATTAAAATTTGGAATCTCCACACCGGCAAGTTAGTTCGTACTTTGTCGGGCCATTCTTATTCGGTTAATGCTGTGGCAATTAGTCCAGATGGGCAATGGCTGGCAAGTGGGGGTTATGATAGCCTTATTAAGGTTCGTCACTTAGCTACCGGAAAACGCTTAAGGATTCTCACCGGCCATACGGGTTCTGTCAATTCGGTTGTCATTAGTCCAGATAGCCAACTTCTTGCGAGCGCTAGTGCGGATAAAACTATTAAAATTTGGCAATTACAAAAATAAACAATAAGCAAATTTTTTTCTAAAAAACCCACAAGCAGGCTTGTCGGGAGTATCAAGTTGTATTTTTAGCCCAATCTAAAATCTAAAATCTAAAATCTAAAATCAAATCATGGTTGAGTGTGGCTGAGAAGGGTTAGGGAAAGATTACCATAATAGCTAGGGCATCTTTACAGCACGTTTTCAAAGACACTTTCAAACACACTCTCAGAATCCACTTTAAGACAATTGGTGTGTATTTTCTGCCACCTGCCATTATGACTTTTTGCCTTAATCCTTCCTGTCCGCATCCTAAAAACCGCGAAAATTCGCTCCGCTGTGTCAGTTGCGGGTCAAAACTGTTGCTGAGAGAACGCTACCGGGCGATTCAACCCATCGGAGAAGGTGGGTTTGGTATAACTTATCTGGCAGTAGATGAGGATCGTTTGTCTACTCGTTGTGTGATTAAACAATTTGTGCCAAAAATTGAAGGCACAGACTCGCGGGCGCAAGCTTCGCTGCAAAAGGCAATTCAATTATTTAATCAAGAGGCGTTGCGGTTATGTGAGTTGGGAGAACACCGACAAATCCCGACTTTATTAGCGTTTTTTGAGCAAAATCGCCGCTTATATTTAGTACAAGAATATATAGATGGTAATACTTTGTGGGATGAACTGCACGAAGGTGCTTTTAACGAACCGCAGATCCGCCAGGTTTTGATGTCGATGTTGCAGGTGTTGAAGTTTATTCACGAGCATCGGGTGATTCACCGCGATATTACACCGACTAATATTTTACGGCGAGCGCGAGACGGTCAGTTGATGTTGATTGATTTTGGGGTGGCGAAGTTGTTGAGCCGGTCTGAAATGGAACGCACCGGCACACGCATCGGTACTCAAGGTTATGCACCTTTAGAACAAATGCGAAGCGGTAAGGCTTATCCGGCAAGTGATATTTATAGTTTAGGGGTCACTTGTTTGCATCTTTTAACGCGGGTTAAACCTGATAATCTTTTTGATCCGCTTAAAGGTTGGGTGTGGCGGGATGTATTGGCAAAACAAGGCCGGTCTGTGACGGAACGTTTGGGTCAAGTTTTGGATAAAATGGTGCAAGAAATGGTACGCGACCGCTACCAGACGGCGGCTGAAGTGTTGGCAGATTTAAGCGAGGGGGTGGTAAGTTCACCACCGAATTCAGCCTCTAAAGGTGTTCCGCAAAAAAATCTCATTGAAACAGGGGAAAGAGTGTCTTATCTTCCGCCTGTTTCTGTTTCTGCGTCTAAACCCGTGAGTCGGGGTTGGCGTTGCATTCACACTCTCAAAAATCATTCTTCTTGGGTGACTTCGCTGGCTATTGGTTCTAATAATTTAATGGTTGCGAGTGGCAGTTTAGATGATACTATTAAACTTTGGAATATTAATACAGGGGAGTTATTTACTACTTTATTTGGGCATTTAAACGCTGTAAATTCTGTGGCGTTTACTCCTGATGGAACATTACTGGCAAGTTGTAGCGATGATGGCACTATTAAGTTATGGAATCCATCTAAAGGTGTTTTAGTGGCAACGCTGAAGGGCCATTTACGAGATATTAATTCCGTAGCAATTAGCGCCGATGGTAAGCTTTTGGCAAGTGGAAGTGAAGATAGAACCGTTAAGCTTTGGGATTTAACAAAAGGCTTTACCGGCAACGATTTTAAGCCGATGCGTATTTTTTCTGGCCGGTCGGGTATGATCAAATGTGTTACTTTTTCCCCCAAGGCAGAAAGAGTAGCCAGCGGTGGTTTAGATAATAATATTTATATATGGAATGTAGCAAACGGAGATTTACTGAGTACCCTTTCGGGACATTTCAATTCTATTAACACTCTTGCGATTAGTCCTGATGGTAACATTCTGGCCAGTGGGAGTAAAGATCAAACAATTAAAATTTGGGATATTAGCAAAAATAATCCCATGCTTTTACGCAGTTTAACTGGTCATACCAATATGGTAAATTCGGTGGTTTTTAGCCCGCAAGGCAATACTTTAATTAGTGGGAGTAGCGATAATACGATTAAACTGTGGCAAGTCTCAACCGGCAAGCTAATTGGTTCACTGGTGGGGCATTTAGGAGGTGTTAATGTGGTAGTTTTGGCGCCGGATGGCAAAACAATCCTTAGCGGAAGTTCCGATAAAACGATTAAAATTTGGAGGTGGTTTGCCTAATTTGTCAATGGTCAATGGTCAAGGGTCAATGGTGATCGTACAAAAAACAAAACGACAAAGGACAAAGGACAAATTATGAGTTATTGTTTGAATCCAAATTGTGTAAATCCTCAAAACACAGACGCAACGATGTTTTGTGTAAGTTGCGGGTCTAAATTATTATTAAAAGAACGGTATCGCGCCCTTCGCATTCTGGGAGAAGGCGGGTTTGGGAGGACGTTTTTGGGAGTAGATGAAGACCGGCTAAACTCTCCCTGTGCAATTAAGCAATTTTTGCCGCATTTTTCCGAAATTTCAGCCTTACAAAAAGCTACCGAATTGTTTAGCCGAGAGGCAAAACGCTTATTTGAACTTGGCGAACATCCGCAAATTCCTGATTTATTTGCCTATTTTGAACAAGATAAAAGATTGTATTTAGTTCAAGAGTTTATCGATGGTCAAAATTTGTTACAAGAGTTGCAAAAACAAGGGGCATTTACAGAAGAAAAAGTGCGAAATGTTTTAAATGGATTGCTGCCGATTTTCCAGTTTATCCATGAGAGAAACGTCGTTCACCGCGATATTAAACCAGAGAATATTTTACGGCGAATTATTCCCCAAAACTCTGTACAAAACCTCTCTTATACTCCCGCCTTATCAAAGGGAATTGGGGGCGATTTGGTATTAGTAGATTTTGGGGTGGCGTCGCAGGGAGTAGGAACAGATTTAGGAAGCAGTGGAACGCGGGCGGGTACTCAAGGTTTTGCGCCTATTGAACAATTAAGAGGCGGTTTAGCTTATCCGGCGAGTGATATTTATAGTTTAGGCGTGACTTGTATTACTGTATTGACTGCAAAAATGCCCGATGATTTATATGATCCTGTTGAGGGAAATTGGATTTGGCGCGAGGTTTTAGCCAAACAAGGTAAAGTAGTGAGTCCGATTTTAGGGCAAATTTTAGATAAAATGTTGCAAGATGCAGCCAAAGATCGCTATCAATCGGCGGCGGAAGTTTTGCAAGTATTAAATGCTGGCGAAAATAATAAACCTACGGTGGTAATGGCATCGGTAAACCAAACTCCACCGGCACCCCCACCACCCCCACCAGTCAAACTTATTGATCCTATTTTAGCCGCAGAATTTGAATCAATAAAAACGCAATTTTCTCAAGTTAACCCTCCCGCCAAACCAACGCCACCGCAACCAAAACCAGCAACTAACTATGATCCGAGTGCTGATTTAGATTCGTTAAAAACCGAGTTTGGCAAAGGTGATTAGAAAGAGGAGGGGAATTTTTAGGGGTTTTGTCAGCAGAACTTAGAAACTACATTTATGATTAGTTATTGTTTAAATCCAGAATGCAGCAACCCTCAAAACCCCGATAATACGCAGTTTTGCAAAACCTGTGGTTCCAATCTTTTCCTAAAAAATCGCTACCGGGCTATTTCTCCCATTGGGGAGGGAGGGTTTGGCAGAACGTTTATTGCAGAAGATAATGAAAGATTAAATGCAAGTTGCGTAATTAAGCAATTTTTGCCGCTTTCCCAAGTCCAGCAAAATGTTAATTTATTGCAGAAAGCAACAGAAATGTTTACGCAAGAAGCGCGACAGTTGTTGCAGTTGGGAAACCACCCGCAAATTCCTACGTTATTTGCAGATTTGGAACAAGAAGGCCGGTTATATTTAGTTCAAGAATTTATCAATGGACAAAATTTGTTAGAAGAATTGGAACAACGCGGTGCCTTTAGTGGGGAAGAAATAGAAGAATTATTGTTAGATTTATTGCCGGTTTTGAAGTATATTCACTCTGCCGGTGTGATTCACCGCGATATTAAACCAGAAAATATTATTCGTCGTCGAGTTTCCGCCCAGATCACCCCTAAGTCTTCTTTAACAGGGGAGAACCAGTCGAGTCCCCATAGCCTTTTTTTAGAAGCAGAAAACAGTCTTTCTCCCCCCCTCTTTCCGCCGGGGTTGGGGGAGGATCTCAGCGCCGGTAAATTTGTCTTAATTGATTTTGGCGTAGCAAAAAACTTAACCGGCAGTGTGTTAGTAAAAACCGGCACCAAAATAGGCACAGAAGGTTATGCGCCTATCGAACAATTACGCGGTGGAAAAGCGTATCCTGCCAGCGATCTTTATAGCTTAGGGGTAACTTGCATTCACCTGTTAACAAACACCCAACCTGATGAACTTTATAACCCTATCAATGGCAAATGGTTGTGGCGGGAAGCTTTAATGAAAATCGGGAATTTTGTTAGCGAACGTTTGGGCAAAGTAATTGATAAGTTATTGCCTGATATTGTTAGCGAAAGATATCAATCAGCCGAGGCAGTTTTGGCAGATTTAGCTTGGATGCCGATTAATTCTGCGATTACAAAAATCCAAGTACCTGGGAATGGAAAACAGAAAACATGGCGGTGTATTCATACGTTGGCCGGTCATACAAATTATGTCATAGGAGTTGCCATCAGCCCAGATAATAAAACTCTTGCCAGTTGCAGTTATGACAAAAGTATCAAAGTTTGGCATTTAAACACCGGCAACATAGTCGGCACACTTTTAGCACATACCGGCTGGATAAGCTGCGTTGCCATAAGTCCCGATGGCAAAACCTTAGTCAGTGGCAGTTTAGACAACACCTTGCGACTTTGGGAACTCGGAACCGGCACCCTAAAAACCACCTTAACTGGCCACACCGGCTATGTTATTTCTGTTGCAATTAGTCCAGACGGACAAATATTAGCCAGTGGCAGTTTTGATAATATTATTAAACTCTGGAATTTAAACACCGGCATCCAAATGGGAACCCTTACCGGCCACACCGGCTATATAGAATCCCTCGCCATTAGTCCCGATGGAAAAATATTAGCCAGTGGGGGAGGATTTGACGATAATATCATCAAATTATGGGATTTAAAAACCGGCAACTTAATTCATAGCTTCAACGGCCATAAAGCCGCTGTGCGTTCCTTGGCTTTTACTCCAGACAGTCAAAAATTAGCCAGTGGAAGTGAAGATAAAACCATTAAACTTTGGGACTTGAATAAACAGACAGAAATTTACTCTTTAAATCACCCGACTGGCTGGGTTCAAGCCATCGCCATAAGCCCAAATGGAGAAATTTTGGCAAGCGGAAGTAGGGATACAAGCGTGAAACTTTGGAATTTAGAAAACGGCCAATTATTGCATACCTTAAAATGGCATTCCGGGCCGGTGACTTCCCTCGCCTTTAGTCCAGATGGAACAAAATTAGCAAGCGGGAGTTGGGATTATAGCGTCAAAATTTGGCAAGCAGAATAGGAGGATGTAAAATTTTTTAGGGATAATAATGAACTAGATTTTTTTCTTTTATAAAGTGTAGAGACAGTTTCTAAAAAGCAGCTTTCTTAAATAAACCGGGTGTCTCTGGAGTCCGTAGAAAAACACTATAAGATCCTTAAAAACTCACAACACCTTCCCCCTATGAAACCCCTAAGAACCGGCCCCTTAAAACTAGAAAAACTAACCATTGAAATTGTCAACCTACCGGCGCGCCTACAAAACACAAAAATCGTCCATTTAACCGACTTTCATTATGATGGAAAACGCTTATCAGACAGCCTTTTACAAAAAGCAATTGATACCACCAACCAAGCAGAACCAGACTTAATATTGCTCACCGGCGACTATGTTACAAGAGAACCCGATCCAATTCACAAACTGGCATTTCATCTCAAACAATTAGAAAGTAAAAAAGGTATATATGCAGTATTAGGCAACCACGACCGGAAATTTCCTCACTCTATCTCCGAAATTACCCAAGGCTTAACCAACGTAGGAATTAACGTACTTTGGAACCAAATTGCCTACCCCTTGGGCCCAGATTTAATCTTAGTAGGACTAGCAGATTTTTGGTCAGGAGAATTTAACCCCAAACCCTTAATGCAAACCTTAGATCCCTTTCTTCCACGAATTGTTTTATCCCACAACCCAGATAGTGCAAAACCCCTGCAACAATGGCGAGTAGATTTGCAACTTTCGGGTCACACACACGGCGGACAAGTTATCATACCAATTCTCGGCCCCTTACCCGCCTATATTAAACCAATTCGCCGCAAAATTCCCCCATCTCTGCGGCGTTGGATTCCTTATATGCGAGGCAATTGTTATAAAATTGTTGAGCATTGGGAATGGGCAGCCGGTTATCATCAACTAGGGGGGAACCAACTTTATGTAAATCGCGGTCTAGGAACTTATGCCCCCGGAAGGTTGTTTTGTCCCCCAGAAGTTACCCTCATTACTTTAAAGGCAAAAGAAAATGAACGAGGTTGAAATTTGGAAAACTGCCGAATTAACAAAAACCTTTTTAGAAAACATTCGGGGTGCGATTCCTTTAGCAAACGAACAAATTTATTTTCTCCTAAAAATTATTCAACAAGCCAGCCCCCAAGTAACTAATTTTCTTGATTTAGGATGCGGGGATGGAATCTTGGGCCGGTCGATTTTATCTCAGTATCCAGACTCGCAAGGAGTATTTTTAGATTTTTCTCAACCGATGCTAGAAGCCGCCAAAAACAAAATCGGAGAAAAGGCATCGCAAGCAACATTTATTCTTCAAGACTTTGGCGAAACAGCCTGGTTACAAAGCGTTCAAAAAAAAGCCCCATTTGATGTCATTGTTTCCGGGTTTGCCATTCACCATTACCCCGATGAAACCAAACAAAAAATCTATCAGCAAATTTTTGAATTACTTAAACCAGGCGGAATCTTTTTAAACCTTGAGCACGTCGCCTCAGCCACAGCTTGGGTAGAAAAAATCAGCGATGAAACGTTTATTGATTCTTTGTATGCTTTCCACCAAACCCAAGGCAATAAAAAGTCAAGAGACGAACTTGCCAAAGAATACTACCACCGGCCAGACAAAGCAGCCAATATCCTCTCCTCCGTAGAAATTCAATGTCATTGGTTACGGAATTTAGGATTTAGGGATGTAGATTGTTTTTTGAAGGTATTTGAAATCGCATTATTCGGTGGAAAACGTCCACCAGCAAACCTATGATCACTCAATTTTCTCTTAAAATAAAAGCCTCAATTGCCACCCTCACCGGCCTGCTTGCTCTTAGTTTAGTCATTATGTCTTGCACACAGCAACCAGGAACCACCTCCCCAGCCACCACCCCTACCCCTATGGCAGTTACCAATAACACCGCTGGCGAAGAAATTAACCAAAAATTGGTAGCAGCTAATACCCGTTTTGGCTTTAAACTATTTTCCCAAATTCAAAAAAAACAAGCCAGCAAAAACGTTTTTATCTCGCCTTCTTCCGTCGCAATGGCCCTAACAATGGCCTATAATGGCAGTAGCGGCGAAACCCAAAAAGCCATGACAAAAGCCTTAGAATTACAAGGCTTAACCCTAGAAGAAATAAACAAAAGTAACCTCCTCCTCAAGCAAGCCCTCACCACCGCCGATCCGCAAATCAAACTTGCCATTGCTAACTCCCTGTGGGCAAACCAACAAGTCACCCTTAACCCCGATTTTATCCAAAAAAATCAACAATACTACGATGCCGAAATCAGCAAACTAAACTTTAGCGATCCAGCCTCTGTTGGCACCATTAACAACTGGGTCAAAAAGCAAACCAACGGCAAAATCACCGAGATTGTGGATCAACTTCAACCAGACCAAATTCTCTGGCTGATCAACGCCATTTATTTTAAAGGAAATTGGTCAGAACCCTTTGCCAAAGAAGCCACCAAAAATCGCCCCTTCACCCTACTTAATGGCAGCAAAAAACAACACCCCCTGATGTCGCAATCTGACCGATATCAATACCTCGAAAACGATCAATTTCAAGCCATTAGCTTGCCCTATGGCAACGGTCAAATGAGTTTTTATGTGTTTTTGCCAAAAAGCGGAAAAAGCCTCGACTCGTTTTATAACAGCCTCAACGCCCAAACCTGGGAACAATGGATGAAACAATTTAGATCCCGGCAAGGTTCTATTAGTTTGCCCCGGTTTAAATTAGAATACGACATCAGCTTAAACGAAGCCCTCAAAGCATTAGGAATGGCACCGGCCTTTAACCGGCAACAAGCAGATTTTTCTGGAATGAGCAACGTTAAAGCCAACATTGATGAAGTCAAACATAAAACATTTGTAGAAGTCAACGAAGAAGGCACCGAAGCCGCCGCCGTCACCGGTGTAGGAATTCGTACCACCAGCGCCCCCGCACGTTCAGAACCCTTTGAAATGGTCGTTGATCGGCCCTTCTTCAGTGTCATCCGCGATAACAAAACCGGCACAATCTTATTTATGGGGTCAATTGTTGATCCTCAATAAATACCACCATTTGTAAGTATTAAAATTCTCCAACCTCTCGCCCAGCCCACCAACTATAGGACGAGGAAAAGTAAAAATTACCCCTTTTAAAGCCACCAAGAAGGCTCTAGGCAAAGGCAGTTTTCAACCTTTCCTCTTCTGGGCGACGGGTAGGCGTGGGGTTAAGGATGGCTGTGATATTCATCCGATCAATGTCCAACACCCGGCCAAGACGGGTAAAACCCCTGACTTTTTCAATGATAACGATAAGAACCATAAAGAATAACAATGGACAATGAAGGTTAGAATAAAATTTCCGCAGTAGTCAAAGCAGGTAGAAGCCAAGCTGTGAAGCTATTTGTTTACCACACCCCCGAACTAACCCCCACCGGCCTTGTCCCCGACTGCGCCATCGCAGTTGACGTTCTCAGGGCCACCTCTACAATTGCAACCGCTCTCAACGCTGGTGCCGAAGCCGTCCAAGTCTTCAGCGACATGGATAAACTGATGTTCATCAGCGAAGAATGGCCGGCAGAAAAACGCCTACGGGCAGGCGAGAGAGGCGGCGCAAAAGTAGCAGGATGCGACTTAGGTAACTCGCCCCTTGACTGCACCCCCGAACTCATGGGCGGACGCCGGTTATTTATCAGCACCACCAACGGCACGAGAGCACTACAGCGCGTCCAAGACGCCGCCATAGTTTTAGCCGGTGCCTTCATCAACCGCCAAGCCGTCGTTAACTATATCGTCGCCAAACAACCCCAAAATATTTGGATCGTTGGTTCGGGATGGGAAGGTAGTTTCTCTATGGAAGACACCGCCTGCGCCGGCGCCATTACCGATGGTCTATTAACCGCCACCGGCCTCTCTATTGGCGAACTGGCCGGCAATGACGAAATGATTGCCGCCTACACCCTATTTAAACATTGGGAAAAAGACCTCTTACAACTCATGCACCACGCCAGTCACGGACAGCGTTTATTGCGTCTTGACTGTCACGAAGATTTAAAATATTGCATCGAAATGGATACTTTAAATGTGGTGCCGGTGCAACGAGAACCCGGAGTTTTAGTCAAACATTAGTTAGGGGCAGGTTCCTAGACCTCTTAGCCCCTCACTTTTAACATTGATAAACCCGGCCCCAAAGCCACCGGCCTTAACGTACCCAAAATAACCGGTGGGCTTTGCCTACTTGGTAGTTGAGTTTCGGCAAGACTTCCGCGAACTCCTATCAAAACTACGTTAACGATTTTTGTATTAAACATTCAGCAATACGCCGCGCAGCACCGGCCTCCCCCATCCGCTGCCGGCCATTTTTATTAATTAAAACAAGCCGATCAGGATCTCGCAACAACTTACCAACCGCCTCCCCTATTTCCTGCGGATTTTCTAACAAAATTACCGACGGCCCCAGCAAACGACTTTGCGCCTCCGCAAACGCGGCTGTAAATTGCGGCCCTACCCCCGCAAACGTAAACACCGGCTTGCCTAAACCAACCAATTGTTCTGTCGCAGTTCCTGCCATTGCCACCCCCATATCTGCTTTTTGCAAACACTCCCCAAAAGCTTTTTGCGACAAAACCACCCTGGCATTTTTCCAACAAAACTCTATTGCCAATTCATCACTTTTTAACACTCCCACCTTTTCATTTTCTTGCCAACCGGCCCCCCTCAACTCCTCACTTAAAACATCCACATTCAAACTTGTTGCCACCGGCACCAAAAACACCAGATTTTTTTCCGCAAATTTGTCACACAAACCCGCCACAGAAATCAATATTTTCTGCCAATTTCGATAGGCTTCTGGTTCCCGCGATCCAGGCAACAAAACCACCACCAAAGGCCGCGTCAGTTCGGCAAATTCCACATCTACATCATAAAAAACAGCCGATTTTTCTACCTCCAAATCATCCATCATCGGATTACCCAAATCATAAGCAGGAATGGCAAACTTTTCTAATTGTTTTGCCGTCAAAGAATCTCTGGGGAACACCCCCTTACAGCGAGGCGACTTCATTAACCAGCGTTCCCAAGGCAAATAAACCGACCCCCACCACGCCTCGAATTTTTCAAACCAAGTCTTACGCGGCAGGGGGCCAGACTCATCCTGCAAATAATACTCAGACTTGGCCGTTCCCACAAACATATAATTTGCACCACTCAACCAAGCAAACAACAACGGCACGATATCCCCCACAGCTAATATTATCCCCCCTTCTTTCCCCCATGCCTGAATTGTTTTAAACTGCCTGAAAGTTAATTGTAATAACCCCCCCTGCACATCTTGCCATAACTGCCGGCCATCCATATAAATAAAGCCGCCAGAAGGCATTTGTTTCACCGGCCCGATC
The DNA here is from genome assembly GCF_025370775.1 of Ancylothrix sp. D3o. Lineage (NCBI taxonomy): Bacteria > Bacillati > Cyanobacteriota > Cyanophyceae > Oscillatoriales > Microcoleaceae > Ancylothrix > Ancylothrix sp. D3o. Next base: position 186,367 of record NZ_JAMXEX010000006.1, read on the forward strand.
ACTTCCACCTCATCTAATTGCCGGTAAGCATAACCCTCTCCCACCAGCGGCAAAACCGCCAATTGAGGAGAAGAAGACAACCCCTGCAACTGCCGCAAAATTCGGACGGCAATAGCATCCTCTCCATGACCATTACTTAAACAAAGCAGTTTCAACCTTTTTCCTCCTTTGGTAATTAGTAAGTCTCCGGTTAAAGAGCGACTACATGAATAAAACCCCCTTCGGGGTTGGGAAATTTTAACAAAAATCCTAACCATCCTAACCCCACATAACAATGGTGCTTCGCCACGCTCCGCTAACGGCAACCCTATTAACCCCGAAGGGGTTTTATTCGTTTAGGCACCGATTTTAATCGGTGACTGTAATTGTAAGGAACATTGTTAGATTTCTTGCTGTCAATCTTTCAAAGAAAAAGCAATCTTCCTAAACTGATTAATTTTACCAGGTCTTAGCCAATCGAGATCAGGATTTTATCATGCGTAAAAAAGCCGTCTTACTTTACACCTTGGCAGCCGTTTCAGCCTTTAATTATACACAAGTTAGCGCTGCTGCCGAAATTTCCCCAAATGCCCCTACAGTTATTCCCGTAATGCCAGCAACCGCAGTGCCGGTAACGGATGATTTAGCTGTAACGGCCACCAAAGTACAAATTTTGGGAGCGAACCAAGAATTACAGCAAATTATCACGAATTTAATTAAAACGCGGGCCGGTGGTGATACGTCGCAAACTCAATTACAAAAAGATGTAGAAGCCATTTTATCCACCGGCCTTTTTGCCAATGCTACAGTTATTTCTCAACCCAATTCGGCGGGTTTAGATGTGGTTTATCAAGTCCAGCCAGTTTTGCTGAAATCGCTTGATCTGAATAATGCCAAAGTTTTAACTTTGCCTGTGGTGAATGAGATTTTTAAAGACCAAATTGGATTACCCGTAAGTCCAGCGGCGTTAAAAATTGCTGGGGATAAAATTAATGAATGGTACAAGCAAAATAACTATGATCTTGCTCAGGTAGTATTTTTGCAGCCCAGCCGCGACGGAAAATTAATCGTAGAAGTGGCAGAAGGGGTAGTAGGAGATATCAACATTAAATTTATAGACCGCGATGGAAAATTAACTGCTGAAAATGGCGAGCCGGTGCAAGGCAGAACCCGCCAAGATTTTATTAAAGGCGAGTTAAAAATGGCTTCTGGCGATATTTTTAGCCGCGATAAAGCCCAAGAAGATTTAATGCGTCTTTACAAAACCGGCCTTTTTGAAAATGCAACAATTTCTCTGGATGGCGATGCCAGAAAAGTTAATATTACCTATAACTTAACCGAAGCACCGGCCCGCGCAATTAATGGCGGTTTGGGGTATAATGCCTCAACAGGAGTGGTGGGTACAATTAGCTATCAAGATAATAATTTGGGTGGGGCAAATCAAAAGCTAGGGTTGAATGTTCAAGGCAATACACGGGATTTACAATTTGATGCCAAGTTTGGCGATCCTTACCGCGAAAGTAATCCGAATCGGTGGGGATATAGCGTGAATGCGTTTCGCAATCGAGTAGTGTCTTTAACGTTTGATGATGAGGTGAAATTAGCGAACGGAGATCGAGCCAGAGAAGGGCAATTTGGCGGTGGTGTAACGCTTTCGAGGCCGGTGGGAGACTGGCAAGCTTCGGTGGGGGTAAATTATCAGCGGACAAGTATTCGAGATGCAGATGGGGAACTGACACCGACCGATTCCTTGGGGAATTCTTTAAGTTTAAGTGGCACCGGCATTGATGATTTAACAACAGTGTCGGCTTCTTTAACTAGAGACCGCCGAGATAATCCTATAAATCCCACATCTGGATCGCTGGTAAGTGTGGGGACAAAACAATCGGTGCCGGTGGGTCAGGGTAATATTTTGATGAACCAACTTGAGGGCAGTTACACTCAGTATGTGCCGGTGGGCTTTGTGCAGAATAATGGTAAAAGCGATGTGTTTGCCTTTAATGTGCAAGGGGGGACAACCATAGGAGATTTGCCGCCCTATGAGGCTTATAATTTGGGTGGCCCGAACTCGGTGCGCGGATATCGGAATGGAGAGTTAGGAACCGCACGCAGTTATGTGGTAGCCTCCGCAGAGTATCGCGTACCAATTTGGCAGCCGGTGACGGGCGTTTTGTTTGCGGATTTTGGCTCGGATTTAGGGTCACAGGAAACGGTGCCAGGAGAGCCTGGGGTAGTGCGCGATAAGCCTGGGATTGGGTTTGGTTATGGGGCCGGTGTGCGGTTAAATACACCCATAGGCGTGATTCGCGCTGATTATGGCATTAATGACCAAGGCGAAGGCCGGTTACAGTTTGGTGTGGGTCAAAGGTTTTAGGCCGGTGAACTGTCCCAGTGGCGCAGGCATCCTGCCTGCGATTATTGCGCCAAAAGCATCTGGGACAGATGCGCCACTGGTGATTACCGGCCCCCTGACAAATAATGACGGCTGACCGCCCCAACAATTTCGGTTTTTACTACCAAATTTTTTTTCAAACTTGTCTACACAGGGTAATCTTTGATTATAATAGGAGAAGAACACAAGGGGCATTAAAGGTTTCGACAGGTGAGCGAAAGCTGTCTTGTGATTCAGGCCGAGAGTGAGTCTTCTCTCGAAAATACCGGGCTCAAAAAAAAGTAAATGCGAACAATGTAGTTCCTTTCGCTCGTAAGGCCGCCACCGTTGCTGCCTAATAGCCCCTAAAAAAGGTCCGAGCGTCTATAGTGTGACTCCGTTAAGGACTATAGACAAACCCCCAACGGATGCTCTAGTAAGGTTTCTCTGGTTGCTTACTAGCTAAGATTTAACCACTGCATCCCATCATTCGGGATAAGGAATGGTTCCCGCCTTGAGGATTAGAAAGGCTAAGCCTGTGAATGAACGGGAGGTCAATACCTCATTTGGACGCGAGTTCGATTCTCGCATGCTCCATATTCTGAAACTCTATATTAAACTTACCCCCCTAAGCCATGCGTTTAGGGGGGTTATTATTTTTCTAGCCAAGGGAAACTAGCAAGTTGAGTTTATAGCGTTTGGCGGTAGGGCAAAAAACCGGCATCTTAAAGGTACTAAGTTTTTAGAAACGGTTGATGTACTTCAGACAACTGAAAACCGCTACAGTTATTTTCGTCCAAACCTTTCTTTTTTATAAAAATTTAGTTTTATGTTTTTGTTGTTTGATAGGAATTTCGATAATAAACTCTGTTCCTTCACCGGCTTTAGAGTTACAATGTAATCTCCCCCCGTGTTTTTCTACCACAATTTGATAGCTAATCGATAAACCCAAACCGGTGCCTTTTCCCACCGGCTTTGTTGTGAAAAATGGCTCAAATAAATGTTGCTGAACATGAGTAGGCATTCCCATTCCATTATCAGAAATTCGCACAGCCACCCAGTTTTCTTGAGTGAGTTCAGTTTGAATCATAATAAGTTTTTCTGGGCCATTTTCCTTATCTTTCAAATTTAAGTCTAAAGCATCAATGGCATTGCTAAGAATGTTCATAAACACTTGATTAAGAGTGCCGGCATAACATTCCACGGGCGGTAATACTCCATAATTTTTGATGATTTTAATGGGCGAAGTTTTGCCTTTACCCTTCACCCGATGATCTAAAATCAGCAAAGTGCTATCAATTCCTTCGTGAAGATCAACTTTTTTCTTTTCTGCCTCATCCAGACGGGAAAAATTGCGTAAAGAAACAACTATTTGCCTAATTCTTTCTGCGCCTATTTGCATAGAATTCAGCAACTTAGGTAAATCCACCACCAAAAAATTCAAATCAATATCCTCAGACTGCTGGTGAATTTCAGGCGTAGCATCTGGATAAGTTTTCTGATAAGTTTCTAGCAGCGTCAGCAAATCTTCGATATATTGACCGGCATAAGATAAATTGCCATAAATAAAATTAACGGGATTATTAATTTCGTGAGCAATTCCAGCCACCAACTGCCCCAAAGACGACATTTTTTCAGCTTGAATCAATTGGGATTGAGTTTGCTGCAACTCGTGCAAAGCTTGAGTAAGCTGTTGCGCTTGTTTACGCAATTGACCCTCCGACTGTCTCAAAGCCATTTCTACTCGCGTGCGTTCAGCAATATCCTGAACTAACATATCATTTGCCGCCTTTAATTCCGCCGTGCGTTCTTCAACTTGTTTTTGTAAATCATCATGGGCTTGTTGTAGGGCATATTCGGCTCGCCGGCGTTCTATAATTTCCTTTTGTAATTGTTCATTAGCAGTTTTTAACTCTTTTGTTCGTTCATCCACAGCTTGCTGCAAAACTTCAATAATTCCATACATTTCATTGGGATCTAAAGCTTGCAATAAACTGGTTTGCGAAACAATACCTAACAAATGGCAATCGGCATTTGTTACCACCATTCTACGAACGTGCCGGTGCTGCATTTCTTGATGGGCATACCACAAAGAATCGGTTAATTTTAAACAAAATAAAGGATAACTCATCACATCTTCAGCTTTCATCCCTCCTAAGTCTAAATCAAGGGCTTGGAATTGAACGATATCGCGTTCTGTAACAATCCCCACCGGCTTAAGAATTTCTTTTTTATGAGAGGTAGTAGCTTCCCAAATCACGTCCGTAATCACCACACAACTAACTCGGTGTTCCGCCATTAATTTCGCCAAATCTAACACCGATTTTTCTCTGGTAGCGTGAATAACTGAATGGCTCATCACGTCTTTAACCGACCGTAAATGTGTTAAAATATTAGCCGGTTGTAAAGCTTTGCGTACCGTTTCCGGTGTCACAACTCCTAATAGTTTCCCTTGATTATCAACCACCGGCAAATGACGAATCCGGTGCTGACGAAAAAGTGAAAGGGCAGTGAAAATTCCATGAGCATCAGATTGTCGCACCGTAATCAGGGTTCTTGTCATTACATCCCCGACGGTAATGCTTTTTAAATCAATATCTGCCGCTGTGAGGCGGACAATATCCCGTTCCGTAAAAATCCCTCGGATCTCCGCAGCAGAAGTTTCATCTAACTGACAGCACATCGCTACAGATGGGCCTTCCCTGACTAATACACAACTGGCCCGAATTTCCGCTGCAATCGGTTCCTCTACCCCAGAATTAGCATCAGGGAGAGGACAGGCACTTCTTACCTGGCTCATCAGTGTCAAAACATCAGAAACCGGCGTTTGCGCCGCCACAATTAGCGGATGCCGGTCAATTGCATACTCAAGAGCCGAAGAATAAAATGGGGTGTTGTTTAAAGACATGACGAGTCAAAACTTAAAAATATATTAAAAATTTGGCGGTACAAAATCAAGAGAGAAACCGAGCGGGGACTCTGACACTTTTGTAATATAGGTAATCTCCTCATAGGAGGCGAAAAGACAATTTAAGCATTTCTTTAGATGTGTTGGAGCAAAGAGTAGTTTGATGCCGGTGCGCTCAATAATGTCTTAATAAACATATTTTGTCATTACGGCTGGGCACTGCGCCGACATTTCGCGTCGTGTAAGTCTTGCTGATGATAAGGTTGCTATCTGAGATAAAACAAGAATAAACCAGACAGCCCTCGCTGAGAGAACAGAAACTTTGCGATGTTGCAAAATCAGCAGATGAACCGGGCGGGGACTCTGACCGTTTTGTAATATAGGTAATCCTCATAGGAGGCCAAAAGATAATTTAAAACAATTTTCCGATGCTGGAAGAGCAAAGTGTTATGGGGTGCAGAACAGCTAAATAATCTCTTAATCAGCGTATTTTCTCCTTCAACTTGCATCATGTAAATCTTAGCGATGATTCTCTGGCAGTCTGGGATAAAACAACAATAAACCGGATAGCGATGCCCTAAAACGCCGTATTGCAAGGCTGACAAAAAAGCAACATGGATATCCCCTGATAATTTTCCCTAGACGCTTAAAAATTGCTGCGTTGCCGTCGCCTAAGAGCCAAACTCAAATCCCACGAACGCCTTTATTTACCGCTGTCCACAGGCAAAACTTGTGATTTTTAGCGATAAAAGTTTGTCGGGCACTCAACTTGAACGACTTGGGTAATTTCGTCAAAATTGGAGCTAAATGGTTTCGCCAAAGCCGCCTGTTTAACGCAGTTGATGGCATATTGTGCCTCTATTATGCAACATCGTTTAGCAAAACGTACAACCCATTATACTTTTTCCTTTGATCCCGTGAGCCTCAACCCACTTACTTGCCCTTCTGGCACCGGCACTTTCAACGGCGACACTTTGCTCAACCACAGCCAAGCCCGAACTTTTAGAACTTTTAGCCATCGGGCAAAAGCGGCCAAGACGATTTAAACTTGATTAGACAATCTGTTAGTACCAGATTTTTAGATTACTTTCCTCAGAAAAGCATTTGACTCACTTTTTTTCAGCCATCGGAAATTACCGTCTAAAGACGCGATATATTGGCTTTTTCAAGCCTAAAGATTGATGTGAATTATCCTCTAGGGATGAAACAATCTTCCTAGAGTCAGAAATAATCGTGCTGATAACGAGGAGAGATATTATTTCTCACCTCAGACACAAAAAACGGGGTTCTTTATGAGGAGACTCCTAAAAAGTAAATAGGAAGGTGGCCCCTAATCCTGTCATTCCTAGGGTAAGGAATTACAGGAAATGGTCTAGGCCGGTGGAAAAATTTAGCCCTTAATTTAATGCTCAACTTCCCAAAGCTGAATTGGCCTTGATTGAGATCCCCGCTGAAACTACCGCCTGGGTAGCAAATTGTAGAGATTATTTCAGCTTGCTTGTTGAAAGTGAGCCCATCTGTCAGCGATTTTAAGCCTATAGCCGCTGATCCTACTCTTTTCTTATCCAGGTGGCTCTGGTTGCTTGTTTAAATTTGCTCGGACTAGGGCCAAACAAAAAAATTAACGCCGACATTGAACGTCTGACAGGGAAATAAGCTTGATGATAGATGAATATTTTCAGGTTTACCCCTATTTGGTTTTTGTGTGCTAGAATAAGCACAAGAGTAAAAATTCGGTTGCAGCGTTTGTTTTTAGTATTGACAGGCAATTTTCCTTTTGGTATTGGCAGGCTTCTCTCCGAAATCTCACTACAACCTTTTGATTCTGGAGACAAGTTATGTCTATTTATGTAGGCAATCTTTCGTATGATGTTCTTTCTGATGATTTGAGCGCCGTTTTTGCAGAATATGGTTCTGTGAAACGGGTTCAGATTCCTACCGACCGTGAAACCGGTCGCGTTCGTGGCTTTGCTTTTGTGGAAATGGATACCGAAGCTGAAGAAACCAAAGCGATTGAAGCTTTGGACGGCGCAGAGTGGATGGGCCGCGACATGAAAGTTAACAAGGCTAAACCCCGCGAAGAGCGTGGCTCTTTTGGTGGTGGCGATGGTGGCCGTCGTGGTAACGGCAATTTTTCTCGCCGCTATTAAGTTTTAAGGGCTAAATATTTAGCCGATTCATAATTTTAAAAAGGTTCAGGCATTAATGCTTGAGCCTTTTTCCTATTTTCGGCCCATCACCAGCGCCGCATCAAGTCAGTTTTGGGCTACGATGCGCTAGTTAATCCAAGTGGAAATTGTTTAAGATTTAGCAATGCCAGAAATTTATCTAACGGTAAACTGAATGGAGATGCCGGCCGGTACAATATTATTCAGATTCCTGCTGAGATTTGATCTCGCTAAGTAATGCCTCCTCTGAGTAGGAAGTTTCCCATTTACCCTCTAGCTGAAGCCGCACGGATTTTGCGCCGCCTTCGGGAGTACACACAACCCAATAACTATCTTCTGACCCTTTTACTTGAGCTTTTTCGTGATTTTCTGCATGATCAGAAAGACCGGAATAGGCTTCTGTGCAACTCCAAGTAATGCCCTCTGGATCGGTAACTTCTCGTGTCATTTTTTACAAGATTAACTCTTCTATTTCAGCTTAGACGTACTTATGGATTTATGCCTCTATCTATATAAGGATTTATTCTAAAAAAGTCGGTTTTACTAGCAACCGGCCCCCTTATTACCTCGCATCTCCTTTAAAGATTTAATGGCCCCAAAGTTAGCAAAATTCGCTGGCATTTAGCGCAGCGGTTCCCCGGAGTACACCAACACTCCTCAACCATTTGTAAAAGCAACTTTTTAAGAGTTCGGTTTTCTTCCAGCACTTTTCTAAACCGGCTTTGAGTTTGGGCCAGCGTTTCTCCCAGATACGCTAAATCTTCCTGCAAATCTTCCAATTGCGCCAGCGTTTCATTAGAAAAATTTTCGCTAACTTCAATGCGGCTATTCAAGAGAGATTCTCTCCTCAACTCAGCAGGATTTATTTTCATTTTGTTAAAGTGTAAATCGTTGATTATAAAAAAACTCAGGATTTAGCTTAGTTTTTAGCAAGCTTAAATCCTGATAGTGTTTTGAGTAAAAAACATCTCATTCCTAGAAAAGAAAGCGCCTTACCCTATCTCTAGGCAGTGATTAAAGAATAATCGCCGGTTCGAGTTGGTTTCCCTTTCCATTAGCAGGCAACAACATATCGTTATTATTGCCATTACTATTATTTTGCAACGCCATTAAACGGACAATTTCCGCCGGCGGTAAATGGTCAAGGCAAGCCATATATTTCGTGCCTTCCAAATCAAGTAACCGAGATTGCGTATTTTCATCATTCAGCGCCACCGCTACATGAGAAAGTCGCTCTATTGCCTTGTCCGCACTCGCATCCAATTGTTTCAACACAGGGTCATTTGTGGAAGGGAATTTTGCCCCCCGTTCGTACCAATCCCATTTTAAGGAATAGTAATTAATTGGTTTGGCAACGCCGGTTTCATCAGGTTTAGAACCCGAATGTTTGACAAATTCTGGCACAAAATATCCTTCTGCCGGTTCGATTCCCCGCGCCATCACTTCCGTAACTTTGCGGTTAAAATCTGACAAAGACCGGCCCTTGATATAGGTAACAAGTACAACTCCTTGGGGTAAGTCTCCCGCTTCAGCCACAAACCAAATTTGCCCCCAAAGGGTGTTAGTTGTTTGTCCCAAACTCCCAAAGAATTTACTAAATTTTAAAATGGTCATCGCCACTTTACTGCCATACTCTTGATCACCAATTGTCCAGCGGCCACTCTGGCAGTTATTGCGAACAGATAGCGGCAATTCCGGTATAATAATTGCATTAGTCGGTTTGCTGCCAAATACATTAATTTTGGGAGAGTCTGCCATGATAGTATTTCCTTCTTTTTCGTTAATTTTTGCGTTGGTACTTGCTTTTTGAGCGTTCATAAATTGCTTAGAGGTAATGGGTGCTTGGGAAATTTTAAAAATCGGAATTATCCACTTTCATTTTTTACCATTTAAGCCTCATTTTTCTTGTCCAACGGGATAGGTAATAAGCTTTGGCTTGGCTGAAACGGGCGCTGGATATTTTGGCATTTCATCCCACAAGGAAATGACTTCTGCATAAGTTTGAGAATCTGCCTCGGTATTACATTCTTGAGCAGAAGACAAAGCTTCCATTTGTCGCAAGGCTTGCAACAATTGCTCTAGGACGCTGATTTGAGCAGTGCTAAAATGAATACTGAAACCTTCTCCATCACGCGCATATCCAGGGCAAACCAAAGAAACCGATTTCTCGCGTTCGTGTTTGGCGATATACAACCAGTCGCTTTCTGCCAAGTTGTAATGAGTGTCTGTCCACGTCCTGAGCATTGATTATTCTCCTCTTGGTGTATTTGATTACTCCAGGGTCGCCCTGTTTATTCACGCAATCAGGCATTTTCTTTCCAACACCCCCACACAACCACCAGCCTTGATCCCGGTTTATTGGCTACACTACCTATAGAGTGCCTGTACGCCTCTAAGGGGCGCTTGTACTCTATATGTTGTATTTTGCCGCGTTGAAGTTTTCGTCAACTGCTTTGATACTAGCGCAGGGTTGAAGTTTTCGTCAAGGTGTCGTTGATTTTTTTTTCAAAATTGCCTAAGATCCTACTGTAGTCAGCAAAAGATAAAGATGTGAATCAGACATTTGGTAAGCAAATCCTCAACGCGAGGAAAACAAAAGGGTACAGCCAGCGAGAACTCGCAGCACTGGTGCAGTTAGACTTTACCTATCTGTCGAAACTAGAGAACGACCGGGCAGATTATCCTCCAAAAGAAGATGTAATCCGTTCGCTGGCCAAGCATTTAGAATTAGATGCAGAAGAGTTAATTTTTCTGGCCGGTCGGCTGCCGCAAGGAACGGAACATTTTCTCAAGCAGCACTACAAAGAAATGCCGGCCTTGTTCCGTCGGTTACAAGAAAATCCCGAATTTGCTCAAAAGGTGTTTCAGGCGGCCAGTGAGGACGAATAATCTTGAGTCTATTCAAACCCTACCGCTTCTATTCCAAGGCTGAAATCGAGTGCAAAGCAAATGATTTGCTCTCCGAGATGGAATGCAAGCCGAATTTCGCCCCTAAGTGGCCGTTTGATGCTAGTTTAGTGGCGGATTTTTTAGATTTGGGTGTGGTTTGGGACTTTATTGCGCCTGATGATATGGGGCCAATTGCTGCCAGGATTTTGCCTTCTGTGCGGCTTGTTGAGATTAATGAAGAAATTCTTAACAAGCCGCCTGGGTTTCAGCAATCCACAATAGCCCATGAAATCGGCCATTGGATTCTCCATATCAATCATTTGGAGGTGGATGGAACAATTAAGCAGTTAGAGTTAGATTTTAATTTTGAGCCGGCATCAGACTCGCAACCGTTTGTCTGTCGGAGTTCCGAGAATTTTTCTAAAATTCAGTCAATTGAATGGCAAGCGCAGTATTTTGCCAGTTGTTTGCTGATGCCTCGCATGATATTGCAGGAAAAGTGCCAGGATCGAGATTTAACGAAGTGGCCAAATTTATACGAAATTGCAGAAGAGTTAGGCGTAACGATTTCTAATTTAAACCATCGGCTTAAAGATTTAGGTTTAATTCATATTCCTCAAGGTACGCGAGAAATTTATTTAGGTAGTCCGGTTCCCGAAGGCCAAATGCAGCTTTTTGCCCAACAGTAGGCGAGGTTTTGTAGAATACGGCTGGCTGCTAAGAGAGGTTGATTTCGGCAGGACGCGACTTTTAGACTGTGCGACAGCCAGACTGTTAACTCTCACGCCTGCTTCTAAGAGGTTTCAGACTTGCCCAAGCGCCCCAAACTTTCCAGGGGGGCCGGTCTTGTTTGTCCGCCCGTATTCTTTCACTCAGTCCGCAAGTGAGGAAAAGTTTTTTGATTTTTTTATACATATAAGCTAAAAAATTATTTTTTGTGCTAAAAATAAGTTCTCTTCACGGTGTTTTTTATCCATAAGTGAGGAAATAATTTATCAAACAAATGCCAAAGTTTATTGAGCAATTTATTGACAAATCAAAAAGTTTGTGAGAGAAATTACGGTTTATTCGGGTGGAGTAGAATTTTGAGAAGTTTGCTGGTAGTAGTTGCTCTGGAGTTTGGGCCAGATAAGCAGAAAAAAGCCGGCCCATGTTAAAACCGGCACCGCTACTATGCCGGTTAACCAGATGCGTTGAAAGCTCAACCAGCTAATACTAATTATGGCGGCGCTGGTAAGTATAATTGACCAGGGCTGACACCACCAGGGTTTATAGTCCCAAGGATTATAAGGGTTTTGTTTGGACATAAAGCAAGCAAGCAATAGTTTTTATTGATTAATCAGTTTTAGTCTAACGGTCGGATGTTGCCGACACAAGGGCCGCTTTTAGTTAAGGTGCCGAATGGGGGCGGCTGTTTGTGCTTCGATATAGAAAATCAGGCTTTGCAAACTCTTAGTTTTTTGTGCTGGCCTTTTATGTGACAACTCTTAGAAAGGATGTCGGAGTTGGTGTTGTTTGCCAGCCAGCGAAAATTCTTCTCTAACGTCAAGGTGAAATGAGAATGAATACAACAGTTTTGGCCCGCTCATAGGTTGGGTTGATGGCAATGGGTTGATGCTCTGAGCACTTCCTCTGACTGCCATCTTTGAGCCAACTGTGCCAGTATCCTGACAAAACTTTACCTGTGTCAATCAGCGATGACTCTATTAATAATAAGTATGAGTTGAAGGGCAAGTTGTGTTTTCATGCCTAGTTGAGTCAAAGTTGATGCCATTGAGCATCTGTTGAATGACATCGAGTTGAGATGAGAGTTTTTGCCGGCTCTTACATAACTGTACAGACCGCTCTCAACAATCTCTTAGCCAAAACACTCATGCCCTAAAACTGAACCTTGCTCAAGTGATGTTAAACTTTGCTCGCTGACTGATAGCAATTGTGGCATGATTGCCTTGGGACATTAACCGCTTTGTGCCGGTGTGTCGCAAATGCCAGTCAAAAGTTTTGTGGGGTGAGACGGCTGTTGCGAGTTTGGGTTCAATGCTTGAGTTGCCCTCTCGATCAAAAAGACATTGAACTGACTCCAAAAAACTTGATAGCAAAGGCGCAACTGATAGGAGTGCGTCTTTGCTTTAGCATAAACCGGCTAGGTGTCTATCTTCCTAAAGGTGGGGTTGTCTACAGGTTCCTCTAAATATTACACTCAGCAACATTGGCTTAATTTCAACCAGTCAGAACATCAGTGGTGCCAAACTGGGAAGTCTAAGAGAAAGGACTTTTTCTTTTCGCCTGGGGGTTTTCAGACTAGACTCGCTCTCTGTACACCGGCCCCAAGGACGGCTTACATTTTTGATGTTTAGCTTCATCAATATAGAGTCAAGCCATCACTGTTGCTTGTTAAACTGCTGTTTCTGCCGGTCGATCAGATTCGTGCCGGTTCACCAACAGCCTCTTCAAAGATCGCTTTATAACAAAACAGGGGTAATGGCTTAACAAATTAAACACGATCTTGTAATATAGTTTCACAAGCTGACACAAAAAAACTATTTCTTTTTCTGCTAAAAGTCAGCTAAGATAGATTACTGTAGACCCATCGTTAATGATTGAGAGACAAGTAGATGAATAAAAAATCTAAAAAGGCAGAGCCCCTCGTCGGTGAAGATCTACTCCGCAAAGTCAAGGAGTTGGGCAACCAAAGCAAAGAAGACAAAGCTAAATCCTGTGGTTACTACACCATTACTAAGAATGGTGTGGAACGGGTCAATATGATGAAGTTCCTCAACGCCTTGATTGATGCTGAGGGTATTCAACTTGATGGCAAGCAAAACGGTAACGGACGCGGTGGACGCAGCGCAAGCTACCGCATTAGTGTTCAGTCAAACGGTAATTTACTGATTGGTGCTGCTTACACTAAGCAAATGGATCTTCAACCTGGAGATGAATTTGAAATCTCTCTCGGACGTAAGCACATTCACCTCAAACAAGTTGACCGCGAACAAGACGAGGAAGAATAAGTCTTTGCAATCTCTGACAATTCCAGTGAACGCAAACCCCTACCGCCCCACTTGAAAGCTAATCAGCGTTGCTGAATAAATAGGTTGTGGGACGGGCAGGCTTCACGCTAATGTCACAATTCAACAATGCCGGCACTCCCACAAAAGTTATTTTTTTTGGGTAAGAGTCTGTAATGGATGAGTTGGTTAGTGCGAGTGCTGATCGCTCTTTTTAAGTGGTCTCGAAATCAGACGCTACTCGAGTAAGCAAGGTACGAGATTTTGGTGAAAACATCAGAGCCATCTTCAGCACCCGCTCTCCAAATAAGCAACCTCTTAATTCTTTGTTAAGGCTATAAATTTGATTGGGGTCAAGCCACAAGGCGGGTAGCCTACGCGCTGGGAAAAGCATAAACGTTTGTTGCTTTATCTTTTCCCAATCCCCTCCAGCCAATCAACCAGCCGGTCAAAATAAACTTCTTATATAGCCCCAAATTTTGTTTTTCAAGCAACGAGGGGTAATTTGTAATGCTGATTTGTAGTTGCGATTGGATTGGGCAATGCAAAACGTTTAACTTATCCGCCCTATCCGATTAAAAATTCGAGATTTTATAATCTTTCAATGCTGTTTTAATTAAAGTATAAAAATTTTTGTATAATTAAAATTGGCAAACAAATTGCAACGAAATTATTAGATTTATTCTCACAAAAGTATCAAATGAGGCTTGAACCCTAACTGGGGGTACATAACATAAGCACTAAAAAAGGTTGGGTTAAAACACCCAACCGGCCACAAGTTCAACACCTAAAAGATTAAAATTCCTTAGCGCAACACAACCAAGGTGTCATTGTGTAAGAAATGAGCTAAATGATAAGCCCGTTCCTCAGTTTTGAGCAAAATTTGTTCGTACAGATAGCGGGTGCCGCGATCTCCCAGACTTTCTGCCTGACCGGCCTGCCGGCGTAGCAATTGAATCATAGCTTGTTCAGCCGCCAGATCGTGTTCCACCATTTGCCGACAGGTATAAACCCCATCTGGTTCAGGACTAAAACAGCACAACTCCGCCAACTTAGCAAAACCAGCCGCCGGAATACCACCAAGTCCGTTTAAACGCTCACCCAAGTCATGGACATGACCTTGAACTTGGCCATAACTTTCTTCAAACCACTGATGCAGGGAGTAAAACTCAGCCCCCTCCACCACAAAATGATGCTTTTGGTACTGCAAGTAAAGGGCTTGAAAACTGGCTAACAGTACATTCATCCCCTCACACACTGGCGCTGTCACCGAAGTTTCCAATAAAACCACATTCTCAGCCAAATGGCCGAATGGGCGCAACGCACTTTGAGTTTCAGCCATGAAAGTGTTCTCCTCTTGATCGGCAAGTCTTTTTTGCCACCCATAGTCTAGCAACTTTCACCCGCTTGTCAATAACTCTAATTTATTGAGAATATATCCCGTGATTAAAAAAATTTTTGAAAATAAATGAGAATTGTTTGCAGTTAGGGTATCCTAAAAAAAGGCAGTTGCAACAGGAATAGCATCCGGGTAGCAACGGCCAGTTCTGGAAAATTAACTGAGAAATGCTTTCATCAGCCTATCCATCGATGAACCAGTCAGAACAACCCACCGATATCGGCAACGTGCTCAGAGTCAATTGGCCCGACCGCTGGCAAATCTATCAGCGCCTGCGAGAACTCCAGATCCCTTGTTCTTGCACCACAAACCAACCCTTGCGGGTAGAAATCAACAACGCCACCCACGCAATTCAATTGCAAAGCGTCCTTAAACAATTCAACTACTCGCGACAAGAGTTACAGCAATGGCTAAACCTCTGCTGGCAACTCAGCCTCTAACAAGGCCAATAAAAAACAAGCCGGCGCCCCATAGCGCCCTAAATAGTAAACCACTCACAATCAATCAAAAAAATGGCTTCCTATAAAAAACAAACGTCTGAATTTTCTGTGGAAGGAAGATTTCTTGATTTTGTCTTTGAAGGCTATAAAATTAAACACTTGCGACTGGCCACAGAGTCGGGTGAATCTTGCATCAAACTTGCTAAAGAGTTGCGGCCAAATATTGAGCGAAAGTTAAGACCCGGAACCTGGGTAAGAGTGGCCGGTGAAAAAAAGATTAACCTAGAAACCGGCACTCAAAAACTCAAAGCCTATAGCGTAGAGTCTGCTGCCAGCGTTGCCACCACCGTCTCCCAGCCCCAAGCGAAACCGGTGCAGGTGTGCCAACCAAAAGCAACAGTGTTAGTTTGTACAAAATCCGATTGTTGTAAGCGCGGTGCAAATCAAGTTTGCCAATTTTTAGAAAAAACTTTAGAAGAGCGTGGTTTAGAAGATTCTGTCACGATTAAACGCACAGGCTGCTTGAAACAGTGTAAAGCAGGGCCAAACATGGTAATGATGCCAGATAAAACTCGCTACAGCCGGTTTGATGCTTCCGAAATTCCCGCCATTATTGATAAACATTTTCCCCCCGAACAGCCTCAACAAACCCAAATAAAAGAGGTTGCTTTCTGCGGAGTTAAAAAATAAATTATTTTTGCTATAAATAGCTCGACATCATTAAACAGACGAGCAAACCTAACCCCCCTTTTGCTATCAGGGGAGGGGTAAAGCTTTTTTCCTCAGATTCTCCCTCCGCTTCCTTATCAGCGAGACAGGGAGAAACTTTTTAATTGTTTGCGCTCACTTTCGCCCCGACAACCGGCCCGACCAACTATAGCTTTTTTAAAATTATTTGTTAAGCTCAAAACCCGCATTCGCGCCTAGTTAGCGGATTTTTATAATTTTTTATCCACCTGTAAACCGCTATCAACAAAAATTTGAGCCAGTCTGCTTATTTTTGTTGTCACGACTTACGCACCGAGGGTAAAAAAGGCCGTTTGTGTGCCTATGAGATTTTTAAGAAAAACTGGCTTTTTTGCCTAAGTCCTATTTTTGCAAAAAATCAAGAGCTACGACGACCGGCCCCCCCAAAGGCTCATCCTCCCTCAGAGCCATACCCAAACCGCAAATAATCCGCCACAATAGAAACACCCAACCTCGCCGTACACAAGCAGAGCCGCATCATAGCAGAACTAAATGCCGGTGAACAAACCTGCCTCAAAAAAACGTCTCAGCCATCAGAGCTATTTTGCAAAAAATCTTTATCATAAAATCACTCTAACTCTCCTGAGCGCTTCTACCTTCCTCGCATCCTTTATAGTAAAAATTACCCGCCCCTCAATATCTGTAATGATAGGATTTTTGGAGAATTTAGCGACCAATCAAAGCTTCGACGCCCCAGGCTTGAGCCACCATTACCAGATACGAATTCTCAAATCTTCAATTCTTCAATCCGATGAGTTATTGCATTAACCCCAACTGCCCCAAACCAGCCGACCCCCTCCATGACACCAATCGCATTTGCCGGCATTGCGGTTCCCAGTTAGTCTTAGAAGGGCGCTATCGAGCATTGCGTCTTTTGGGAGAAGGCGGTTTTGCTAAAACCTACGAAGCCTCAGATTTTAAAAGCGAAAACAAAGTTTTAAAAGTTCTTTTACTCAACGAAAAAAAAGCCGTTTCTCTATTTAAAAAAGAAGCCGAAATTTTAATGCGCTTATCCGATCCGGGCATCCCCAAAGTCCAAGCCGATGCCTATTTTACCTATTTGCCAAAACACGCGAGTTCTCCTTTGCATTGCTTGGTGATGGAAAAAATCAACGGGCAAAATTTAGAACAGTGGCTTTATAGCCGCAACTATCAACCTCTTTCTCAACTTGAAGCAATTAACTGGTTAAAACAATTGACGACAATTTTGCACCAAGTCCACGCCTCACAATTTTTTCACCGCGATATTAAACCGGCCAACATCATGCTACGTCCAAACGGCCAACTGGTACTCATTGATTTTGGTAGCGCCAGAGAAGTCACCGGCACTTATTTAGCAAAAATGGGTGTCGGGCAAAAAAACACAGTTATTGCTTCAAAAGGTTACACTCCCCCCGAACAAGATAGCGGTCATCCCGTACCGCAATCTGATTTTTTTGCCTTGGGGAGAACGTTTGTTCATTTGCTGACCGGCTCGCCTCCTTTAGATTTTTATGACCATTTTAGCGATCAATTACGTTGGCATAGTGCAGCCCCCCAAATTAGCCCAGAATTTGCTGATTTTATTGATAATTTAATGGCACGGTTGCCGGGGCACCGGCCTCCTAATACGGAGGTTATTTTGCAACGTTTAGCAGAAATTAACCGTCCCGTCACAAGATTGCCGGTGCAAAAGCAACGTAATTTTCGCTTTGATAAACTGCTGAAAGATAACGCCAAATGGGCAGCCGCCGGCGTGTTTGTTCTCGGCGGAAGTGCAACATTAGGAGCAATTTACACCTTTACCGACGGCCCCACCACTCCTCACCGGCTGCCGGTGTCTGCCAACACAATTAAAAGCCCAGAAACTCCCACTCTTCAGCCTAGCTACACTCGTGCCGCCATCACCAGTGTTAATCAAAGTGTTAATCAAAATGTAAGTAATGAAAAAAGGGTTTTAGCTACAACTTTGGCCGGTCATTCTTTGGATGTCCGATCCGTAGCCATTAGCCCAGATAATCGCATTTTAGTCAGTGGCAGTTTGGACGGAACTATTAAAGTTTGGAATTTGCAAACCGGCCAAATAATTCGCACCTTAACCGCTCATTCAGAAGCCCAAGAATTAGTTGCCTCGGTAGCCATTAGTAGCGATGGAAAAACCTTAGTCAGCGGTAGTAATAGTTATGGCGGAACGATAAAAATCTGGAATTTAAGCAGCGGCGAATTATTAACGACATTGCCTAAACAAGTCGATGGGGTTTCCGTAGTCGCTATCAGTCCCGACAGTAAAATCATTGCCAGCGGCAGCGAAGATATGACCGTAAAATTGTGGGACGCCGGCACCGGCACACAACTCGGCACACTTTATGGTCATGCTGGGCCGGTTCGGGCTATTGCTTTTAGTCCCGATGGTAAATTAATTGCCAGCAGCAGCGAAGATACAACCATTAAGCTGTGGAATCGCAATAACAGCGAATTAATGGGAACGTTAGTCGGACATACGGGAAACGTTCATTCGATTGCTTTTACACCAGACGGACAAACTCTGGCATCCGCTTCAGCAGATAATACCATTAAACTCTGGAATCTTCGCACCGGCTGCACGATTACCCAACGTTGTTATGCCACCACGACTTTATCGAGTCATTCAGGCACTCTTTACTCAATAGCCTTTAGTCCCGACGGCCAAATTTTAGCTGGCGGTGGTTTGGCCGGTCGAGTTAGTTTGTGGAATATCAATTCAGGCGAATTATTGCAAACACTTGCGGGGCATTCTCGGTGGGTGGAATCAGTCTTTTTCAGTCCCGACGGCAAAATTTTAGCAAGCGGCAGTGGAGACTCGACCGTAAAAATTTGGCAAGTTCCCTAAAACCTCATACCAAACCTCACCCTAAAAAATAACCTATCTGCATCCATCTGTAGTGGGGCGGGCATCCTGCCTGCCTAAAGGCTGCGGTTAAAAAAATAAACCCGTAACCGGATGCTATCAAAAGTCATTTAACAAAAAACCCCACCTCTGCCCTCCCCTTGTCCGGGGAAGAAAACCGAGAAGGCGAGGGGGGTGAGAAAAGATACATTGGAGCAATAACAAAATGTTACTGTGCAGCCATCGGCGGAGAATTGATAAGCTTAGCTTGCAGCACTTGCACAGCACGGCTGTAACAGGGGTCTTGCTGAGAGGCCACCCAATTCGGGTTAGCCACAAGTTTTTGTTTTTGCTCATCGTTGAGATCAACCTTAATATCAGGCGTGATGCCTTTGTGGTTGATATCCGTACCTTTAGGAGTGTAATAGTGAGCAATAGTTACAGCTAAACCCGAACCGTCGGAAAGCGAGTGAACTGACTGCACCAAGGCTTTACCAAAAGTTTGAGTGCCAATAATCGTAGCGCGACCGTTATCTTGGAGAGCACCAGATAAAATTTCGCTTGCTGAGGCGGAGTTGCCATCAACCAAAACGGCGAGAGGGAGTTTTGTTAAAGCGGTGCGGTTGTTGGTTAGTTCTTCATCGTGGCCGGCGCGGTCAACGGTTTTGACAATTGAGCCTTTATCCATCCACATCCGGGCAATATCCACACTCGCATAGAGTAAGCCGCCTGGGTTGCCGCGCAAGTCTAACACAAACGCATCAACTTTTTTGTTATTCAAATCTTCGATGGCTCTCTGCATTTGTTCAGCGGCGTGACTGCTGAATTCTTGCAAGCGAATATAACCAACGCGAGTTTTTCCTTCTTGTTTGACGCTGTGGCGAACTGCCATCAGTTCAATTCGCGCCCGTGTCATAGTGACATCAAAAGTGCCTTTGCCATCGCGCTCAATTTTCAAGGTGACTTCGGTTCCCACTTGGCCCCGGATCAGCTTTGCAGCTTCTTCTACGGTCATGCCTTTGGTCGGTTTACCGTCAATTGATACAATCTTATCTGCTACTTGCAAACCAGCTTTGATGGCGGGGGAATTCTCGATAGGTTCCACCACTTTGATAACTTTGGTGTTTTTATCTTCTTCGAGGCGCAACCCCACTCCCGAAAGTTCGCCAGAGGTTTGGCTAGTTAAAGCTTCATACTGTTCGGGGTCCATGAAGCGAGTGTAGGGATCGCCCAGTTGCTCTAAAGCACCTTTGAGGGCAGTATATGCTTCTTCACGAGAGCTATATTCTTTGCCCAGCAATTTTTGCCGGACTTGCTGCCAGTTAACTTTATTAAATGTACCGTCTACATATTCGCGGTTAACAATTTGCCAAGCTTCATCTAAAACCGCTTTGGGGCTGTCTTGCAGGGCTGCACGGACAGACGTGCTTAACCCAGGAACAAATAATGACAAGGTAGCCGTTGCTGCGATAGCGCCTCCAAATAGTGCTATTTGTGGCGGTAAGAAGCGTTTTGGGGATAAGTTCATCTTGAGTTGGCTTTTTCGGGATAGAGTTCTATAAATCAAGCCGCTTGAACAGCGGTATGCTTTGGGATATCCTTCAGAGATTCCTTTGCTACTTCCGGTGCAGCGACTTCAAAGACTTACAAACATGGCAGCAGGTGCGCGGTGGCAACTTTTGCCCAAAGGCTGGTGGTTTTAGTATTCCCCTTCTGTGAGACGCCCTAAACAACTGGTTATAAAATAATATTCCAGCTATCAAGGAAACCCAGCTATGTTTTGTGACAGTTTCAAAGGGTGTCCTCATTGAGGTTATAGATGAATCTGGCACGTTGGGGATGACAAGCGCGAGTTATTTTAGTAAGGTTTTAGCCTATTAAAGCGCCAAGTCTGATTTTTAACTCCCTAAAAACTTTATGGTTATAGTTTAGCTAAAATCTTTTTTAAAACAAGTTGTTTGCAATAAATTTGCGAGGCGGCTGTGCAACAAAGATCAAAAGCAACTTCTTTCCAGCCTTGGCCACTGCTGTTAAATTTGGCAATCGCGGCGCTGGCTTTGGCTGGAACTATTGGTTTACAATCACTTCAGCTAAGGCCAAACCTCGGACGCCCTCTTAATTTTTCTTCGGCTGAACGGCAAGAGGCATTAAGGCTGAAATTGATTGAGCGTTTGCCCACCTTGGGTTACGATAATTTAATTGCCAACTGGGCTTTTTTAAGTTTACTGCAATATTATGGCGATGATGAAGCCCGCGAAGTTACTGGTTATACTCTCAACGCCAATTATTTTGATCTGATTACTAAACGTGACCCGCGTTTTGTAGAAATTTATCCTTATCTTTCCACCGGCGTGTCTTTTTATTTGGGAAACCCTCAGCTTGCTGTTGAATATATGACGCGAGGAACCAATGTTCTCTCGCCACAACTTCACCCTTATGCTTTTTTGGTTTGGCGTTATAAAGGTCTTGATCAACTGTTACTGATAGGTGATACTCAAGCTTCGATTCGCTCTCACGAAATGGCTGCTAAATGGGCGCAAAAAAGTGAGCCAGAACTTTCGCAAATGTATCGACAAACGGCAGAATTTCTTAAACAAGACCCCGACAGCACTGTGATCCGGTTTCGCTCTTGGGTGGATGTTTATCTGAATGCAGTTGATGCAAAAGTTAAAAAACGCGCTGAACAAGAAATCGTGAAACTGGGGGGAAAAATAGAGCGTAATGAAAAAGGAGAAGAATTTTTTATTGTCCCACAAGATAAACCGGCTTCTTCTAAAAAACCGTAAATTTTTGGCTTCTCTTCTCAATAACTCCAAGTTGAGGCGTTTTTTGGTTTATGGTTTGCTGATTTTTTTTGTAGCCGGTGCGTTGATAACCGGCCAATGGTTGCTGAAGGTTCACTCTGTTTTACAAAAATCCGCCTCGGAGCCGGTGAGTGCTATTTTAGTTTTAGGTGGAAGCATTCAGAGGGAAATTTACGCGGCTGAACTTGCAAAAACTAATCCCAAAATCCCCATTTTGATTTCCCAAGGTTCTGCTGATCCTTGTATCTGGTTGCTTTTTCAACGTGCCGGTGCTCCTCTTGATCAAGTTTTGCTAGAAAAATGCGCTCATTCAACCTTTGATAATTTTAAATTTTCTCTGCCTATTTTACAATCGTGGCAAGTCAAAAAAGTTAAAGTAATTACCTCCCCTTCTCATCTTCCTCGCGCTCAATGGTTAGCACAAATTATGTTAGGAAGTCATGGCATTTGGGTAGATATAGAACTTGCTCAACAAAAAGGTATGCCCGGAAACCGAGAATTTTGGCTAAAAACAAGTTTAGATTTAATTCGCGCTACAGTTTGGGTTTTTCTTAGTCAGTTTAATTTGCCGGAATGTTCTAATGTAATTCCTCTATCATCCGTCGATATTCAAACTTGGCACCCCGACAGTTTCAAATGCGAAAAGTATATTTTTTAATTAGTGGGTGTCGTCCACCCAACTGCTTGAATTGTGGACACCGGCACCTGATAAAAATATTGTCTGCGAAATTCCTCTTCTTTGATGCCGGCAAAAAATTTATCGAGATGAGAATAAATTTCTGTTTCATTTGTTTCGCTAAGGGTGGGTTTACAATCAATTTCTGAGACTTCCCCAGATGTAGATACCCAGTCCGCTACTCTGCAACGAATCAGCAAATTTTCCTCAGCTAAAATTATCTCAAAACCCATTTTTTCTAAACTTTGTAAACCTAAATATAAGGCATAATTACTAATACCTAATTTCTGCGCTAATTGAGTACGGCTAACTGATTTGCCAACTCGGCTAAGATATTTCGCCACCCCTACCAACTCTTGCCAAACTTGACTGGGTTGCAATTTTGGCGGACGTGAATAAGCAAGGGCTAATTTTTGCTCGTCTCTTTGGGCACACCGGCACCAATATTGCAACTCATCCCAACTTTTCGGGCAATCTTCAACAAAAACACAATCAGAAAGCGCTTCTTTTGCCTGCAAATTTGAACGTAAATCAATAATCCAATCGCCTTGAGTTGGAATGTGAAAATCAGTAGCTTCTTGACTAATTCGCAAAGCAATAATTCGCACCTCATACCGGCCTTTAAAGGCATTATAATCTAACTCGACAATGGCATCACACCGGCCCGTCGGTATTTCCTCTTTATAATGTCCCCACCATAAACCCGGAAATCCCTTTTGCGTTGAATTATCCCAAATTTCAAACTCAGTCTTGATATATTGAATTTTTCGCCCTTTTGTGTCTTGAATATTTTTATGCCAGACTTTTTCAAACCAGCAGTTTTGTATAAAAAGTTTCGGCGCCGGGTTCCCCATCCCGCAAGGTTCAAGTAATTTCAACTCCCGAAACAAAGGCTGTCCCAATTCTGCCACCGAAATTATTAAATCAGCCTTAATCACCGGCCCACTTAAACTGCCCTGTTGTCGTAATTGCCGGTTAATTCCTTCTCGAAATAACGGAATATTTTCCACCGGCAAACTCAACCCAGCCGCAAAGGGATGACCGCCAAATTTGTGTAATAAATATGCTTGTTCTTTCACCAATTGATACAAATCAACATCATTTACAGAACGTGCCGAACCTCTGGCTAGAGATTGATTAGATTCGCTATTGGCAGAATTTTCTGTGCTTAATAAAACTGTTGGTTTTCCGTATTCTTGGGCAATTTGACCGGCCACCAATCCCAACACTCCCGCCGGCCATTGGGGGTCATCTAAAACAATAACAGAAGTCGTTGATAAATCGATTTTTTCTAATTGTTTTTTCACCGAAAATAATACATCTTTTTGCAAAGATTGCCGGCGGGCATTTGCTATTTCTGCTAATTCTGCTAATTCTCGGCAGCGTTTAGCATCATTTGAAGTCAGCAATTCTACACAAAAAGACGCATCGCCATGAATGCGACTTACAGCATTAATTCTTGGCCCAATTCCAAAGGAAATATCTGTGGGCCGGTCGCCATTTTTTTGACATAATTCTAATAAACAACCTACCCCCGGACGAGTGGGATTTTTTGTTTGTTTTTGTAATTGTTGAATTCCAATTTGTGCTAAATACCGGCAATCTCCCGAAAGTTGCACTAAATCCGCAATTAATCCAATGGCAACTAAATCGTGTAAATTTTCTAAAGGTTTTTGGGGAACGTTTGGCAAAGTTAAATACAATGCTTCTATGAGTTTATAAGCTACCGCTACGCCAGAAAGGTTTGCTAAGGGATGATTGCTATCTAAATAACGAGGATTGATAATGGCGATTACTTCGGGCCGGTTTTCTGGCAAGGTATGATGATCTGTAATAATAATATCCATGCCTCTTTGTTTGGCATATTCTATTTCATCAAGGTTTGTGCTGCCGGTGTCGCAGGTGATAATTAAACTAATGTTATTTTCTGCAAGTTTGTCTATTCCTTGCCGGTTTAGTCCGTGCGATTCTATAAGCCGGTTGGGGATATAATAAGTTAGGTTTTCTTGGGAGAAAAATTGACTTAATCCATCCCATAAGACTGAGGTTGATGTTACTCCATCTGCATCAAAGTCTCCCCAAATTGCTATTTTTTCTCGGCTATTTATTGCTTTTAATATTCTTTGAATGGCTGTTTGCATTTCTTGGCCAAATTCAAAGGGGCTGGCCGGTTGGTATTTTGTATGATTGAGATAGCCAGGGAGGTTTTTGGGTTCGGTTATTCCGCGTTGCCATAATAATTGTGCCGCGTAGTGGCCGGGGATTTCTGGGGCAATTTCGCGGATAGTTTGGATTAACCAGGCGGGGGGTTGCGTGGGGGGTTGTATTTGCCAGAGGGGTGTGATCATGGGTTTTATTTAACCGCAGATGTAAGGCAGGCAGGATGCCTGCCCCACTAAATGGGATGGGTTTTCGGTGGGGATGCGGGGGGGTGGGATATTGGGTTTGGGGATGAGTAAATATACTCAGGCCGGCAAGCGATGTGAAGGTTTGTTACACGCAGTGTTAAGCTGTGTTGCAAATTTGGTGTTTTTTAGGGTGATCTGGTTCCGCAAAGAAAGAGTCCGTGATAACATCTCTGCTTGTAATCGTAAGCGATTAGGAGTAAACCTTTGGTGTTACGGGTTGCTGTTGTTGGCTCAGGGCCAGCTGGTTCGTCTGCCGCTGAAACTCTGGCAAAAGCTGGAATCGAAACTTATCTGATTGAGCGCAAGCTGGACAACGCCAAACCCTGTGGCGGTGCTATCCCTCTGTGCATGGTAAGTGAATTTGACCTTCCTCCAGAAATTATCGACCGGCGTGTGAGACAAATGAAGATGATCTCGCCGTCTAATGTCGAGGTTGATATCAAATTAGAAAAACAAGAAGAATATATCGGAATGTGCCGGCGGGAAGTCTTAGATGGTTTCCTCCGCAATCGTGCCGCCAAATGTGGGGCAAAATTAATAAATGGGACTGTTCATAAACTAGAGATTCCCTCAAATAACACCAACCCCTATACTCTGCACTATGCAGATCACTCCAATGGCAGTTTGGAAGGTGTAGCAAAAACTCTGCAAGTTGATATGGTGATCGGCGCGGATGGTGCTAACTCCCGCGTTGCTAAGGCCATTGATGCGGGGGATTATAATTATGCGATTGCTTTCCAAGAACGCATTCGCTTGCCAGAAGATAAAATGGCGTTTTATGAAAATTTGGCTGAAATGTATGTCGGTAATGACGTTTCACCAGATTTTTATGCCTGGGTTTTCCCTAAATATGACCACGTTGCTGTCGGCACCGGCACAATGAAGGTTAATAAGGCGATTATTAAAGATTTGCAGGCTGGGATTCGTGCCCGCGCTGCGAAAAAATTGGCCGGTGGTAAAATTATCAAAGTTGAAGCTCACCCCATCCCAGAACATCCACGTCCGCGTCGCGTTGTCGGACGGGTGGCGCTGGTTGGTGATGCTGCTGGCTATGTTACCAAGTCTTCCGGTGAAGGTATTTATTTCGCCGCTAAGTCTGGCCGGATGTGCGCTGAAACAATTGTGGAAATTTCTAACAATGGGGCGCGTATTCCTAGTGAGGATGAACTCAAGCTTTATCTGAAGCGCTGGGATAAGAAATACGGTCTCACTTATAAGGTGTTAGATATTCTGCAAAACGTCTTCTACCGCTCGGATGCAACGCGGGAAGCTTTTGTGGAAATGTGTGCGGATTTGGATGTGCAGCGTCTCACGTTTGATAGCTATCTATACAAAACGGTGGTGCCGGCTAATCCTTTGGTGCAGTTGAAAATTACTGCTAAAACAATTGGTAGTTTGTTACGCGGTAATGCTCTTGCTCCCTAATTGTTTGGTTTGAAACACTTATATTTCGTTCCTGGGGTTGTCTCTGGGAACGAAATAATTTTTTAACCGCAGATTAACGCAGATTAACGCAGATGTACGCTGATTTTTTATCTTTGTGCATCTGCGGCTTTATTTGTTTTAGGGCCGGTACGGTTAAACTACAGTTAAGATTCTTTGGCAAGATTTAATTCTGGTGTTCCGACAGCGGCTGTTTCTGTGGGAGGGTTAGTTCCGGGTAGTTCGAGACAATAACCGGCCCCATAAACGGTTTTAATATATCTTGGATGGCGAGGATCTGGTTCTAGTTTGGTTCTCAGGTGTCGGACGTGAACTCGAATAGTTTCAATGTCATCATCAGGATCATAACCCCATACTTCTTTTAATATTTCGCTGGGGGAAACTGTTTGACCGTGACGTTGCAACAAACAGTGCAACAGTTCAAATTCTAAATGAGTTAATTTTACAGTTTGGTCAAACCAAATTGCCTCAAAGCGTTCTGGTACTAAAGTTAAGGGGCCAAAATTCAGGATTTCTGCGTGTTTGGCTGCTTGGGGAATGCGATCTGTTCGTCTCAATAATGCTCGCACTCGCGCCAGCATTTCTTCAACTTCAAAGGGTTTGGTGAGGTAGTCGTCTGCACCGGCATTGAATCCTTCCACTTTATCTTGGGTTTGCCCAAGTGCCGTTAACATGACGATGGGAATGTCTGCGGTGCGTTCATCGCGGCGGAGGCGCTGGCAAACAGTGAAGCCATCGACTCTTGGTAACATCAAGTCAAGCATGATCAAGTCTGGGATTGTTTGTAAGGCAATCGCTTGGCCTTTGATGCCGTCCTCTGCTTGGGTGACTTCGTAACCTGCCATTTCTAGGTTAACGGCAACGAGTTCTGATATTGCGGGGTCATCGTCAATAACAAGTATCCGGGGCATCATTAATAATTTCTCTATGACGTTTTTTTAAGGTACTTTGCGAACCTTTGCAGGTTACGAAGTTTCCTCTCCAAATTATAAGCAGATTCTAAAGTTTTTCCAAAATTTTCGCAATCTTACTTTTTTTACTTTAATTACTTTAGGCTTTCCCAGCCAGACGAGCTTAATATTTTTTTAATAATTACCTCGATTGGTAAAAGTGTATTAAGTAGGGTGGGCCGGTGCCCACCACGCCACGCCTCAATCGGCATTAATGGTGTTTCTGAGAGTTTGACAAAATTCGCCAATGGCTTGTAAGCCTTGTTCTGGCGTACCATCAGCCAAACGTTTAACAAAGGCACTACCGACAATCACCGCGTCTGCGCCCCAGTTTTTCACTTGTTTGGCTTGTTCGGGGGAAGAAATGCCAAAACCGACTCCGATGGGTTTATCTGTGAGTTGCCGCATTTCGGTGAGGATGTCTTCTACACGGCTTTGAATTTCTCCTCTCATCCCGGTTACGCCGGTCACACTCACTAAATAAATGAAACCTTGGGATTTTTCGCTGATCGCTTTAATGCGTTCTGGGGGGCTGGTAGGGGCAACAAGTAAAATGATTTCTATGCCGTATTGGGAGGCCGGTTTGAGCAAGGCTTCGGCTTCTTCTAAGGGTAAGTCAGGAACTACTAAACCTTTTACGCCAACACCGGCAATTTGTTGTAAAAACTTATCAATGCCTCGATTTAGAATAGGATTGTAGTAAGTAAACAAAATTATCGGCGCTTTGAGGTTAGGAGTTAAACCGGCCAGCATTTCTAACACTTGTTCTAGTTTTGTTCCCCGTTCTAAAGCTCGCGTTGCGGCGGCTTGAATCACCGGCCCATCTGCCAGAGGGTCAGAATAAGGCACCCCTAACTCAATAATATCTGCACCGCTTTTATCGAGAAGTTGTAATGCTTTGGCGGTGGTTTCTAAATCTGGATCGCCGGCGGTGATAAAAGGAATTAAAGCAATTGTGTTGCTTTTTTTTAGGCTCTCAAAACTTTGGGAAATAGAATTCATTTGATCTTGGTAATCGGTAAGCGTTCATTGGCAAATCAAAAGCAATTAATTATACCATTGCCTTTTGCTGATATTTTATAAAAATCTTTTTTAGCTGAGAAAAACTCATCAAAAATTTAAATTTTAAAACTTTAAACTTTTATGGTTTTTGTTGTCGGCTTTTTTCTTCTTCCACTTCTGCTTGCAGTTTAGCAAGTTCTTCCGGGGTGAGTTCTTCTAAGCGTTTTTGAAATACAGCATCTTCGTAGTCTTTGAGTTGTTGATTGTAGGTCATATTTTGAGTAACAGCGCGGAAAAGATAGCTTAACAACCAGCCAATTAAGACAACAACTAATAAAACTTGACTCCAAATACCGGCATCCATGCTGTCTAGTCCTGCGGCTTGCAAAACCAAATAAGCCAAACCACCGGCAATAAAGATGCCTAAACCAATACCAATAACATCAATTCTTCGCATAAAAAAAGGCCAATAAGAACACAGACAGCGCAGAGTAAGGCTGAGGGGGGGGTGATTTTCGGCCCGCCCTCACCAAGTCCCATCAGGTAGGAATTTGCCGGCGTTTGGGCCGTAAATTCAAAAATGGGGCCAAAAGCATTAAACCGGGGAAGAAAAAGAAGACTAAAAAGTACATGAAACCCCGTTCAAAAGAACTGACGATATACCAGCGTTTTTGCAGGTAAATATAAAGACCAAAGGGGACTACCAGAAGGTAAGCGCCACCTAAAACCACATACAGCAACAGTGCAATTTCCATTTTTGCCTCGTGATGATTCAAATAATGATAGCGGCTAGTTTGGCCCGAAAGCGGATGTGGCCCTAGCAATGCCGACTGGTTTGCTAAGTTTTATTATTTTACCGCTTCCGGGGCTTCTGGATTTTTTTGGATTATTTGCGATATATCTGCAAATCTTTTTTTGCTCAAAAGCTTATGATGTAATCGGTTAAGAAAAATTTAAGCTTTAGAGTAAAAACAAAAAATGCAATAAAAAGCCGACCAAAGCGAGATGGCCAGAAAAATGTTAGGATAAAATGCTTGCATAAATCACCCTAGTTGTGCTGAAATAATAAAAGTCAGCAAAACCTGTAGAAAATAACCAATCGACAGGAAGCAATGACGGGGGCGTGGCGGAATGGTAGACGCTACGGACTTAGAAAACTGAGCCTTACAGGAGAAATCCTGCAAGTGACTGCTCTCAAATTCAGGGAAACCTAAATCTGGCAACAGACAAGGCAATCCTGAGCCAAGCCCAAAAATTTTTGGTTTTTGATTTTAGATTTTACATTAATCGAAAATTCAAAATCCTCAAAGGGAAGGTGCAGAGACTCGACGGGAGCTACCCTAACGTAAAGACGAGGGTAAAGGGAGAGTCCAATTCTCAAAGCTGTTAGAACCGGCATTTTAGCTGGTAGGAAAAAAACAGCAGCAGCGAAAGTTGCGAGAGGATGAAAATCCGTTGACCCTTACCCGGTCGTGTGGGTTCAAGTCCCACCGCCCCCATAAATTTAAAGTTAAATAAAGCCGGTGTCTTTCGAGGTACCGGCCTTGTTTTTTAAGTAAGTCAACTTAATTAAACTCTGGATGTAATGTAGGTTGGGTTGAGGAACGAAACCCAACAGAGGCTTTGATGGGTTTCGCTTACGCTCTACCCATCCTACAAATAATAACGACCGACATTTAAAAGCCGGTCGTTAAAGATCCCAAAAAATCAAGCAGAGAAAGATTACTTAATCATTGGCGAAACCGAAGCCAACTCAGGCTCAGCGATGCGAGGAGCAGTAAATTTCGCTGCATAGATTTGAGGATTGACTTGCGAGATTTGTGTATAAGAATCACGGAGTTGAGCATTTACCGCCACAGTTTTCACGTCATACATTTGGGTAGCAACTTTGGGGTAAAAACCGATACCGATGATTAAAACCAAGAAACAGGCAGCGATGAAAATTTCACGAGGTCTGGCATCATCAAAACCGGCATTCACAGGCAGAACACAGTTAGTACCAAAACAAACCGCTTCTTGATTGTCTTGGAAATTTGCCCCTAAATCGGCATTGCCATTACCAGTAAATCCGGGTAACGAACAAGTCGGAGCATTCCCAGAACCGTAGAAGATTTCCCGCAACATTGACAACAGGTAAATCGGCGTGAGGATAAGCCCCACCGCTGCGAGAAACACCGTAACTGTGCGGAAACTAGAACTGTAGATATCGCTGGAAGTGACACCAACAAAAACCGTTAATTCGCTAACAAAACCGCTCATCCCCGGAAGTGCCAGCGATGCCATTGCACCGGCAGTAAACAAAGCAAACACCTTTGGCATTGCCTGAGCAATACCGCCCATTTCATCAAGGGCCATTGTGTGGGTGCGGTCGTAGGTAACACCGGCCAAGAAGAACAGCAGAGCGGCAATCAAACCGTGAGAGATCATTTGTAACACTGCACCGCTCATTCCCACATCAGTAAAAGAGGCTATACCGAGGAGAACAAAACCCATGTGGGAAACCGAGGAATAGGCGAGCCGGCGCTTCATATTGGTTTGGCCAAAAGAAGTAAAACCGCCGTACACAATATTGACAACACCTAAAATCGCTATAACCGGCGCGAAGTAAACGTGAGCATCGGAGAGCAGTTCTAAATTGAGGCGAATTAAACCATAACCGCCCATTTTCAAGAGAACACCGGCCAAAATCATTGAAACCGGGGCCGAGGCTTCACCGTGAGCATCTGGTAACCAAGTGTGGAGAGGGAAAATCGCCAGTTTCACACCAAAAGCCACCAACAAACCGGCGTAAAGCAGCAATTCCAAACCAAGAGGATAATCTTTTAAACCTAAAGCAGCAATATCAAAGGTGACATTATTGCCATAGAAAGCCATTGCCAGACCGGCTACTAAGATAAAGATAGAAGCCGCTGCGGTATAGAGGATAAATTTAGTTGCTGCGTAGCGACGTTTTGGCCCGCCCCAAATACAGATGAGCAAATAAACGGGGACGAGTTCAATTTCCCACATGATGAACAGCAGCAAAATATCTTGGGCTACAAACACCCCAATTTGGGCTGCATAAAGCACAAGCATTAAAAAATAGAAAAGGCGTGGCTTGCGATCTACTTGCCACGCCCCAAATATAGAAAGAGTTGTTACAAAACCTGCTAAAAGTACCAGAGGGGCTGAAACACCGTCTACAGAAACCGCCCAGTTGAGGCCCAACTGCGGCACCCAAGAATATTTTTCAACGAGTTGAAAGCTTGCGTTGGTTGGATCGTAATGATTCCAAAAGGCGTAGCACATTAAGACAAAATCTGCTACCGCGATCCCCAGGGCGTACAGCCGCACGGACTTGCCGGTTTTGTCTGGCAGTACGGGGATGAGGAGGGATGCAAGAAGTGGCAGCGCGATTATAGCTGTAAGCCAAGGAAATTGAGCGGGTATCATGGCAGTGTGAAGAAGTGTTTGCCGACTCATTTAACATTACTAAACTTTGGTTACATTTCTTCATCAATTTTTTTCTTCCTCAAGCATAGGGCAATCTTATGCTGACGTTTGCCAGTTTTAAGTTTATCAAGCAGCCGGTATTAACAATAACTTAAAGTTTGGCATTGACAGTAGTGTCGGCTCGATAGCCCATGTTTTTTCATCCCAGCAATGCACAGTGTTAAAGAGGTTATTATAGGTAGGTGGATTTTGGATAGACAAATAAAGGAATTAGTGAAAGCAAAGAAACTTCGTTGCTTTAATAATATTTTGGCTAATTAGAATTCGTTAAGGTTATCAAAGAATTGCCAATAAGGTTGTAATTGCTTCAGATGGTAGCGGACATAATTATTGGGTTGATTCAGAGGCCGGTTTTAAGAAAGTTTTTCATTTAACTTGGTGCGCCAAAAGCTTAAAGACCCAGTTTATTAGAGTAGCTGGGTCTTTAAATAGCGAAAAAAAGTTGATATTATTTTAGGAGTTTGGAGTTATTATTTTAGGTAACATAGCAGCTAAACTGGGATAAACGCGCTGAGCGAGGTTAAGTTCTTTGATAGCTGTCTCAAAGCTTTTTCCTTGGGCAATGTGCCAGCGTAGTTCTTGCAGTTCATACCAAGTTAGATCAGTTTCGATATAGGCTTTAGCAATGGAAATTAACAATTCAATATAATTATTTCCTTCTTCCCTCGTCATCATGGTGTGAGGAATACCAAGGCTTTTATCAAAACTATAAAACCAGGATTTAGGTTCAAGGTTTAAAGAGGCTTTAAATAAGTGGTCTTGTTCTTTTGGATCAACTGCTTGATCCGCTGCGCTGGAAATAACAAATATTGGGGCTGTTGGTTGTGTTGTAACGCGGTTTAAGATGTCTTCTCCGAGTTCTAGCAAAATTCTTAGTTTTGGCATCTCGAAACCTTCATAACCAAAATGCTCTCTTCCCGCCGGCCTTATCCATTTAAAATAAATATTTACCAGTTTAACAAACCAATCAACAGCCTCATTTGTACCGCCAAAATAGGGAGCAAAAAGTAAGGCTTTTTCGATTTTTTCTGGTGTTTCTAGGGCAATGTTTGCGGCTAAAACGCCGCCGGTGGATAAGCCGCCGATAATGACTTTTTCGCCGAGAGTTTGAGCAATTTCTAACCAGTGATAGCAAAATTCTGTGTAAGTGTGGAGGCTTTCGGGGAGGGGTGGGGGGTTATCGGCGTTCCAGTTGCCGGCGATTCCGTGTCCTGGTTGTAAGGGAATAAGGACGTTATAACCGGCTTGATATAAAGCTTTCCCAAGCGGTTCAAATTGATAGGGAACGGCGGTAAAACCGTGAAAAAATAGAAATACTTTTTTTGTAGGTTGGGGATGGAAAAAAAAGCGAGATGCACACTTTTCGTCAAAAAGGGGGAGGCTTGCTTCTTGAGTGTTTATGTCGTGAATAATTTTTTGGGTGAGGGTGGGATAATCAGTCATGGGGGTTTTTGAAGTTAAAAATCAGTTGTGGCGGGTATAAAAAACCCGGTATTTTTTAAGATACCGGGTTTGTGGCATTATTTACTCACCGATGACAGATAACTTTTCAAAAGGCTGGCAGTTGATATATTTGCTTTGGGGCGTGGTTTCGCTGCCGTCTAGGCTGATTTTGTGGGGTTCCATGCCGTGAAATTCTACGCGGATGCTGTTGTAAGGAAAAGGATAACCGCCTTGTTGTTGCCAGGTGATTTCGAGTTGGTCTTTGTTTTGGTTCATGCGGAAAATGTCGAGGCGAGTTTCTCCATATCCGTCGCCACTATCGCTATACATAAATGATTCGGTAGTGGTTTGGGAGCAGGGGTAAATATGCAGGGTTAATTCGTTGTTTTCTTCCATTGGAATGATGCTACCTTCTTTGACAAAAATGGGAATTTTTTCGAGAGGTGCATCAATAGTTATTTGGGTGGAACTTTCTAAAATTTCATCGTTCCAGAAGTTATACCACCGGCCTTTGGGTAAGGTAACTTTGCGTGAGGTTTCCCCTTCAATAACGATGGGGCAAACTAATAGCGAATCTCCTAATAAAAAGGCATCATCTATTCCCCAAAGTTTAGGATCTTCGGGATCACTCCAAAACACCGGCCTCACAAGGGGATATCCCTTTTGACTGGTCTGCCATGCCAATGTATAAAAATACGGCATCAGACGATAGCGCAATTGGAGAAAATCACGCATTATTGTGAGATAGGGTTCCCCGTAAGTCCAAGGGGCGCGATGTGAGACGTTATTTGAGGAGTGGGTGCGGAAGAAGGGCAGGAAAGTGGACATTTGGAACCAGCGCAGGTAAAGTTCTGCGGAGGGGTTGCCTTGGAAACCGCCGGTGTCTGGCCCACTGTAGGGGATACCGGAGAGTCCTAAACCTGTAACGGTGGAGATCGTGAGTTTTAAGGCTGTCCAGGTACATTCGATGTCGCCTGTCCATGTCCAGGCGTAGCGTTGCAGGCCGGCCCACCCAGCACGCGAAACGATGAAGGGACGTAGGTTTGTGCGGTGGTTTCGCAGGCTTTCGTAACCGGCTTTAGCCTGCATTAATCCGTATATGTTGTGAGCTTCGCGGTGGTCGCCGCCTCGGCCTTCCATATAATGCTGGGTGGGTTTGGGTAGGGAACGGTCGCCCCAAAGTATAAAGGCGGCTGGTTCGTTCATATCGTGCCAAAAACCGGCCACGCCGACGTCTAAAAGGTATTCGTATTGCCGACTCCACCAATGACGGACGGTGGGCTTTGTGAAGTCGGGAAATACACACCAGCCGGGCCAAACGGGGCCGCTGACGAGTTCGCCGTTGGGGAGTTTACAAAAGGCGTTTAAAAGTTGTCCTTCGAGGAATAAATTGCTTTCCCGGCTGTATTTAACGCCGGGGTTCATAATAGCAATAAATCTTACATTTTGGTCGAGTAATTCTTTGATAAATTCTGGAAGTTTGGGAAAGCGATCTGGGTCTATTGTAAAGGCACGAAATCCCACTTGGACATCAATATCAAGGTGAATGGCGCTGAGGGGAAGGTTGTATTTTTTAAAGTCTTCTGCTTCTTTTTTAACTGCTTCTTCGGTGCGATATCCCCAGTGTGATTGATGATAGCCTAATGCCCAGCGCGGGGGTAGAGGTGAGCGTCCGGTGAGTTCGGTGTAGCGTTCGATTAAGTGTTGGGGTGTGCCGGTTGTTATGTAGTAGCGTAATGAACCACCTTCAAAGTCGGCAATGGCGTTTTCATTGAGGGTAAAGTTGGCTTCAAAGGAGTTTTCATAAAAGATTAAATAGCTACCTTCTTGATGGATGCCAATATAAACCGGTATGCAAAGATACATGGGATCAGAACCGGCACCATAGGTTCCAGCGGCATCGTAATTCCACATTTTATAAGTGACTTGGGTTCTGCCGTCTTTGGGATCGCGCAAGTTGAGAGGAAAAGCACGTTCTCCTAAGCCATAAATGTGTTCTTCTTTCCGCAGTGGTGCTGTGTGTATCCAGCCGTTTTCTTTGCTTTGGGGTGGGTTTTCTTGGCGGAATAGTTGGCCGGCTTTGTTATAGTATTTCAGGCTTCCATCAAGGCTGATATTTATTTTTAGGGTGTTGGGCGTTTCTTCAGAAGTAGCCGGTATTATTGTCCAACTTTGGCCGGTTTCTTCGAGTATTGTATCAACTTCAGGCCATTGATGACGGGCTATTGCGTATGGTACCGGTGGTTCACCAGGAAGCCAGTTTACGAGGGCAAAATCAGGCGTTAAGTAGGTGATTTGGAGTTCGGCTTTTTCAAAAAAGAAATGTGCACCTCTGGGGGTTGGTTTGGCTTCGAGTAGTTTGCCAGGGTTGGGAAAAGGTTCTTGGGTTGGTGTGCGGGGAAATTGTTTTTCTATGGCGTCGCGTTTGCGAGAGTATTGGTAGGCTTTCGGGGTGTAGCCTATGTAAAATAAGGTGCCACGAAAATACTCTAATCTTTGGGTTATGCTTTTGAGGATAGACATGATGAGTGTTGTTGCGGTTTGAAGCGAAACTGGTTTTTTGTGAGGATAATTTTTTTTATTATTGGCAGTTGTGGCCGGTAATCAACATCAACCTTTAGGGGGATTTTTTGCTGTGTGGGGTGGTGACACAGCCGTGTCATGTTTTGAGATGAAGGGAGTAAAAATTAAGTGAATTGTAGTAAAAAATAATTCTTTTTGAGTTTGGTTACTCAAAGTTTAAATAACCTCTAAAATCGCGGCTGTCTGCCATTCTTCCTCCCAACCTAACTTTAATTCATCAACTAAAGCACAAGCCAAGGCAAAAGCTTCATCATCTACCTCTTTTTCAGGAAAATTTGCTTTTTGTTCTGCCTCAACAGGTGCTTGATTTTTGTTTCCTTCCCCTAGACTAATTTCCGATTGTAAATGTGTAATCAGTCGGTCTATTATCCATGAATTTGTATCATCTATTTTGGTTTGTTCCTGTTCAAAAGCTTGAGATAAATTGGCATTGCTCTTGATAACAGCCATTAATTCTTTTTCTATAGCATTCGCTGATTCTTTGTGCTGTTTGAGATGATGGGTTATTTTTTCTAAGGCTTGGTTTTCTGCTTTGGTGAGTCGCACTTGTGAGTTTTGCAGTGCCAGCCAAAGAGCCAGAAGTGTTTGTGGGGCCGGTTTTTGCATAGCAATTTGAAATGGAATTGATGTTCAGGTTGGCTTTAGTTTAGCATTTTTAGGCTCTGCTCATAAAAAAACCCCTATCTGCAAAAGATAGGGGAAACAAAATAGGAGGGAAATTTTAGCAACCCTTGAATTAAGCAATAGCTGCCATTTTCACTTCGTTGGTAGCAAGCAATTCTTGCAATTCTTCAGCATCAACAGTTTCTTTTTCAATCAGCATTTCTGCCAATTTATCCAAAACGTGCCGGTTATTGAGCAACACTTCTTTAGCACGTTTGTAAGCAACATCAATTAAGCTGCGGACTTCTTCATCAATGGCGGCGGCGGTTTCTTCCGAGAAATCGCGTTCTGCCATGATATCGCGGCCTAAGAACATATTGCCTTGTTGCCGGCCCAAAGCCACCGGCCCCAGACGTTCGCTCATCCCAAAGCGCATCACCATTTGGCGCGCCACGCGAGCAACTTGTTGCAAGTCATTGGAGGCGCCGGTAGTCACTTCTTCCTCACCAAAGATAATTTCTTCGGCAAGACGACCGCCCAAAGCTACCGCCATTTGGTTTTGCAAATAAGACCGGCTATACAAGCCAGAGTCCATCCGTTCCTCACTTGGTGTGAACCAAGTTAAACCACCGGCCCGTCCGCGAGGAATAATGCTGATTTTTTGCACTGGGTCATAGTCTGGCATCAAAGCACCGACTAAAGCGTGACCGGCCTCGTGGTAAGCAACCAAAGTCTTGCGTTTTTCGCTCATCACGCGGTCTTTCTTTTCTGGGCCGGCCAGCACACGGTCGATGGCATCGTTAATTTCATCCATCGCAATTTCCGTAAGGCTGCGGCGGGCTGCCAGAATAGCAGCTTCATTCAGCAAGTTGGAAAGATCGGCGCCGGTGAAACCAGGAGTACGGCGGGCAATCTTTTCGAGATCGACATCTTTACCCAAAGTTTTACCGCGAGAGTGGACTTTGAGGATATCCAACCGGCCAGAGTAGTCGGGACGATCCACAACCACTTGACGGTCAAACCGGCCCGGACGCATTAAAGCAGCGTCGAGGACGTCGGGGCGGTTCGTTGCGGCAATAATAATGATGCCGGTGTTCCCCTCAAAACCGTCCATTTCGGTAAGTAACTGGTTGAGAGTTTGTTCGCGTTCATCGTTTCCACCACCAAGGCCGGCGCCACGCTGGCGACCTACCGCGTCAATTTCATCGATAAACACAATACAAGGCGCATTAGCTTTCGCTTGCTCAAAAAGGTCACGAACGCGGGAAGCACCAACACCAACGAACATTTCCACAAACTCAGAACCGGAAATACTGAAGAAAGGCACACCGGCCTCACCAGCAACAGCTTTAGCCAACAGGGTTTTACCAGTCCCCGGAGGGCCAACAAGCAGCACACCTTTCGGAATTTTTGCACCAACAGCCGTAAAGCGGTCGGCGTTTTTCAAAAAGTCTACAACTTCGGTGAGTTCAAGTTTGGCTTGGTCAATACCGGCCACATCGCCAAAAGTAATTTGGGTGTTGGGTTCCATTTGGACTCTGGCTTTAGACTTGCCAAAGTTCATCGCTTGGGAACCTGGGCCATTTTGGGCGCGGCGCAGTAAGAAGAATAAGCCAACTAATAGTAAAGCGGGGAAAAATAAACCGCTGAGGGCTTTAACCCAGAAGCCTTCATCGTTTTGGGGTAAAACTTCGATGTTGACTTTGTTATCGCTGAGGATATCAAAGAGGGCTGGGTCATTGGGAGGCAAGTTGACTAAAAATTTGCCGTCTTGGGCTTGGACTAAAGCGCGGGTACGATCTGCACTGATACTGACTTTATCTACTTTTTTGCTTTGGACTTCTTCGATAAATTGACTGTATCGTAAGGTTTGCCGGCTCGGCGGTTGTTTGTCAAAAAATGCTGTAAATAGGGCGATGACGACTATCGCCAGCAGGGCGTAGAGTCCTGCGTTTCTCCACCGTTTATTCACCGAGAGGTTTCCTCCTAATTTTTTTCTTATTTGGCCGGGAGTCTTTTTATTTGCTTGTGTAAACTTATATTAACCGATTTTCAGGTTTTGCGGCAGTTCTGCTATGGCAAAACTCAGAAATGCGGCTCTTGGCTTGCCCTGTCTGGGTTCTGGGCGTTAAGGTTGCTGTATTTAGGGGGCCGGTGGCTGGAATATGTCTGAAGCCCATTTTCCCCTGTGAGATAATTATGACAATTCCAGCAAAAAAACGAAAAGCAAAACAAACCAATTCTTAAAAGCTATGTCAAGCTGTTTGCTGGAAAGAGCAAATGTTTACTTTTTCCAGGGTAATTTTGTACCCATTTCTGTCATCGCGGAAAAAATTAGATAGAGGATGAGTAAACCGGCACCGGCGAAAAATGCAATTAAATCGTTATCCATGAGTGCAATTAAGTTAAACTATTGAGATAGTATCATTTCTTGAGGTTTGGTGTGAGAAAGCTTTATTTTTTGGTGCCGGGAACAGGTGGAAAGTTTGCTTGTGGTGGGTTGTGGGCTGAGTTAAAAACCTTAAATCTGGCAAAACAAATATGTGAGGCGGAAGTTGTTACTTACCGACAGCGAGAAAAGGATACTTTGTTTTTAGAAGATGTTTTAAAACAAGGGAATTTGGATGATGCTATTTTTGTAATTAGTTGGGGGTTTGATGTGCCTAAGTTGGCGCGTCAACTTAAGGGTTATCAGGTAATTTATCATGCTCACAGTGCTGGGTATGGGTTTAGTTTGCCGGGGGATATTCCTATTATTACGGTAAGTCGGAATACGATGGGATATTGGGGGCAAAAGTCGCCGAATTCGCTGATTTATTATTTGCCAAATCAAATTTCTGATGAATTTAATAATAGAAATATAGCGCGAGATATTGATATTTTGGTGCAGGCGCGGAAGTCGTCGCGGTATTTGATGAAAAAGTTGGTGCCGGTGTTGGAAAAAGAGTGTAATGTCTGTGTGGTGAGTTCATATATAGAAGACTTACCGGCGCTTTTTAATCGGGCTAAAGTTTATTTGTATGATTCGGCGGAATATTGGGCAATGCAGGGAGTGAGTGAGGGTTTTGGGTTGCAACCTATGGAGGCTTTGGCGTGTGGTTGTGTGGTGTTTTCGAGCGTCAATGGTGGGCTTTCTGATTATTTAGATCCGGGTTTTAATTGTTATAAAATTGGGGCATATTCGAGGGATTTTGATGTGAGGCGGATTTTGAAAGTGGTTAATAAAGGGGAGGTTTTGAGTTTGTCTGAAGAGGTTTTAAGGGAGTATAGAGGAGAAAATGTGGTTAAGCGTTTTGGGGTAATTTTAAGCGAAATTAATGAGTTTTTTGATGCCAAATCTTCTGGGGATACTGTGATTCGGGGTTTGCCAAAGATGGGCCGGTTTCGGTTGTTAGCGGATAAGGTAGTTAAAAAGTTTGGGAAGAAATATTTTAATTAAAACCCTTAAACATCCTCACTCCAAAAAAAACCAAGCACCAACAAAAAACCCTCAACTACCCTCTGTGTCTTCTCTGTGAAATAAAACCCCTGTATGTCCTCGAAATACCATTAACAATTAACACAAACGGGGCAACCATAAGGAGATGGCCCCTACTTTTCCTATTCACTGTAATGATACTTACAAGCCACAATCAAAATTTCTTGATCCGTCACTTGATAAACTAAACGATGTTCATTATCAATCCGCCTAGACCAAAAACCACTTAACTCGTATTTCAGAGGCTCTGGTTTCCCCAATCCTTCAAATGGTGATCGGTCTATATCTTTAATCAATTCGATAATTTTCCGATAAATCTTTTTATCTAATTTAACCCAGTCATTAAAATCTGCAAAAGCAGAATATTCAAAAACAATTTTTCTGCTCATGGTAAATCATGCAAATCTAATGAAATTAAGTTTTGGCTTTTTTTTACATTTTCAAGGGCTGCCAAAAGCCGATTTTTGTTGGTTTCTGATTTCAAAAGATACTCTGTTTCATCGAACTCTGAAATAATAATTTCAATTTCTTTGTCTCCATAATTTGATTTAATTTCTTCTAAAATTTTTGGATCAATTTCACTAGCTTTTAATCTATAAACTGTAGACATTGTTCTGACCTGTTTTTGATTTATTAAGCACACTTTTATCCTAACACAGTAATATCCCAACCCTCAACCTCCCCTAACCGGCTTTTAGATCATTAAAATTTCTTCTTGCCAAGGTGTCTACACTGCTTATACGAGCATCAGCTTTCTTGAGGGTTATTTTTGTTTGTTGGTGAAGCGGCTTTTTAAAGATTATTGATGGCCGGACATTTCTACTTTGGTATTACACCTTCTCTGTTGAACTCTGGCAGAACAAAATTTCAACCCTGAACTTTTTCCAAATTCGCCGCCTGTGTACATGAAGTGAGAAATAACCGGCCTCCCAGCAAAATGTATAACCTCCCTAAACGGCCCAACCATAGCCAAGATTAACTTTATTGATGTAGACCGGCTTCTTTACAATAGTTTTGAGTGAATTGAATTTTAGTCTAGGTAACAAGCGTGACTTTTAAAGTAGGATTGCTAGGATTAGGCACCGTCGGCACCGGCACCGCAGAAATATTACTTTCCCCAGCCGGTCGTCTTCCATTGCTAAAAGAAATCGAAATCTATAGAGTCGGAGTACGTTCTCTCGATAAATCCCGCACTTTACAAATAGACAAAACTCTGCTAACAACAGACCTCGAATCAATCGTCAACGATCCAGAAGTTGATATCGTTGTAGAATTACTAGGTGGACTCGAACCGGCACGCTCATTAATTCTCAAAGCCATCGCCAACGGCAAGCACGTCGTCACCGCCAACAAAGCCGTCATTGCCCGTTTTGGCCCCGAAATCTTCACCGCCGCTAACGAAAAAGGCGTTTATGTCTTGCTAGAAGCTGCTGTGGGTGGCGGTATTCCCGTCATTCAACCCCTCAAACAATCCCTCGGCGCCAACCGCATCACAAGCGTTATGGGCATTGTCAACGGTACCACTAACTATATCCTTACCCGCATGACCACAGAAGGCGCCGACTTTGGCGAAGTGCTCGCCGACGCCCAAAAACTCGGTTATGCTGAGGCCGATCCTACTGCTGACGTCGATGGCTTTGATGCAGCCGATAAAATTGCAATTTTGGCCTCTTTAGCCTTTAATGGTCGCATCAAGTTAGAGGAAGTATATAAAGAAGGCATCCGCAATGTCAGCGCCGCCGATATTGCTTATGCCGATAAACTGGGATTTATTATCAAACTTCTAGCCATTGCTAAACGTGAGGAAGGCAGCACCGAAGAAAGCGACCGCTTGCAGTTGCGCGTACATCCGACACTTTTGCCAAAAAGTCATCCGTTGGCAAGTGTGAATGGAGTTTATAATGCAATTTTGGTGGAAGGCGAACCCCTTGGTCAGGTGATGTTTTATGGACGTGGTGCTGGGGCCGGCCCAACTGCCAGCGCCGTTGTTTCAGATATTATGAATATTGCCGCAGTTCTAAAAACTGAAACAGTGCCGATTCCTCACCCGTTAATTAGTTGCTCTCACCAACATTACTGTAGTGTGGGGCCGGTGGAGGATGTTGTGAGCCGTTTTTATACTCGTTTTCTCACAAATGACCAAGCCGGCGTGATAGGCAAACTCGGTACGAGTTTCGGTAATCACGGAGTCAGTTTAGAGTCTATTGTCCAGATTGGAATGCGGGATAATTTGGCAGAAATTGTCGTAGTAACTCACGATGTGAGAGAAGGTAATTTCCGTGCCGCCCTGGATGAAATTCGCACATCTGGTGCGGTGGATAGCATACCGAGTATCCTGCGTGTATTGTAAGTTGTTGCTGAGCCCATCGGTGGGGGCCGGTGGGCAAAGTATCGCTCTACAGGATTTTCGGGACTCGGAAAAACTCCTCTTCCCTTTCAGGTGCACAGTTTAAAATTGCTTCCCGATCTGGGCACGCTTCCAATTTGTCAACGCGGGTGATATTACTAACATCAATGGCTCTCGTTGTTGGCGGCACATTGTCTGTATTGAGTTCTGCCAATTGCTCGAAATAATCTAAAATGCTGCTAAGTTGCGTTGTAAATTGCTCCTCTTCTTTTGGCGTTAATTCTAATCGAGCTAAGTGAGCAACTTTTCGGACTTGTTCGCGGTCAATCATAAGTAAAAATTGGGAACAGGGAATTGGTAAGGGGGAGTTAGTAATTGGTAATGGGCTAGGTTTTAACCTAATTCCTATTACCAATAACTGCTTTAGAAATAAATATCCATTGTAGACCGGCCTGTGGTTTTAAGCCAGTTTTGGGCTTCGATGTAGTTATTTGGCGCTTGGCTGATAGCGCGTTTCCAGTAGTCAGCCGCTTTGTCGTACAATGCTTCGGCTTCTTCTGCGTTCCCGGCTTCGCGCGCTTTTTCACCGCGATAATGATAAATCACGGCAATATTATTTAAAGCTTGCGGCATTCTGGGGTTGAGATCCAGCGCTTCGTGGTAATATTCCAAAGCTTTATCTTGTTCACCATTACTGGTATGAATTAAGCCAATGTTGTAAAGGATATAACTGCGATCATTGGGGTCTTCTTCAAGCGTTAAGGCTTCATAATAGTTTTCTAAGGCTTCTGCATATTCGCCATCAGCTTGAGCAGACATTCCATCTCGATAGTAGGCAAAGGCTTCTTTTGCTTTTTGGCTGGTAGGCATTATCTTGAGGATAATATCTGCCATGACGGTAAAGCTTTTATCAATAAAGTTGTCGTTGCGTTGGCTTCTTGGCATAAGTTTGAGTGTGGCTGGGGCTGTTGTGCCTGTTGGTTAAAAAGGTTTATCAATCTAGTTTAAGGCCGGTGGGGCAAGTTGAGGCGATGTGACGGCTATCACAAGCCTCTTAGCCTGTTATCACCTTGCCTTAAATAATTTATCACATTGCTGCAAGTTTGAAGTCACAGTTTTTCTGATGGGAAGCGGGGATAATAGTAAGTAGGAAGAAAGAAAAGGTTAGGAGGCTCTCAGCCATGTCTTACCACCAACAAGAAAGAACCCCCAGTTTTGTAAAGATTGTTTACTCCCACATGAAAGTTAACGGCAAACTTGAGTTAGTCCCAATGGAATTATACACAGATGGAAGTGTGAAACGCTCAGCCTAACTACTACCCAGTTTTTACCCATGTATAAGCCTAGAAAAATCAAGAAGGGTGACTTCTTACTCAACAATAAAAACCTAAAAGCAAAATCCCTCGGTAGCGTTATCGGGGGATTTTGTTTTTGATGTATTGTACGCACTATTGCAAAAAATCCCAACCTTGGTAAAATGCCCTTCAATAAATTTCGCATCAGAGATAATTTATGTTGAAACGTTTTGCCAAAAAGACTTTGCTTAGGGGTGCCGGTGCGTTTATTCTATTGTTATTGATTCTGTTATTTCGTCCTTCTCCTATCTTACCGTTTGCTATGAAATCTGATTTGGAATTGCTTACAGAACCTTTTTTGCAACTTCCCACAGAAACTTCTGTACGAGTTGTTTGGTTTACTG
Source organism: Ancylothrix sp. D3o (assembly GCF_025370775.1). Classification (NCBI taxonomy): domain Bacteria; kingdom Bacillati; phylum Cyanobacteriota; class Cyanophyceae; order Oscillatoriales; family Microcoleaceae; genus Ancylothrix; species Ancylothrix sp. D3o. The sequence goes on from NZ_JAMXEX010000006.1 coordinate 230,049, forward strand.
AATTTGCCGGCACTCGGCATTTCGTGAATTTTGGTAAAAATCTTGATAAAGAAACTGTTGCAACGACAACAAAATTAAGCCGTGTACGAGAAGATGAACGCTCGCGTTTTCAGGGGCAAACAAAAGATAATATTGTTTTTAATAAGCCGGTGATGCGGAATATTTGGCGGCATGAGGCTGTGGTTGAGGGGTTAGTTTTGGGGGCAAAAATTCCTTATTTTGTTAGTAGTGTGCGGGAAAATGGCAGAAGTTTTAAAAGTGCGGTTTTTAGCCTAGCACCGGCACCGCTTCGCAATCAAGCTTTAAAAATATTGCTAACTTCCGATCATCAATTAAAGCCGATGACGGCGGCAAATTTGCAAAAAGTTGAGGAAACAATAGGACAAGTTGATGCGGTGTTTTTTGCCGGTGATTTAGTTAATATTCCTGATCGTGCTTCCGAATGGTTTGATGATCAAAGAGGTGGTGCTTTTTTTCCTTGTTTGCAGGGACGGGCTTTTTATGAGTTAGAAAAAAATGGGGTAAAAACAATTTATAAAGGTGGGCAAATTATTCAAAATGCGCCGCTTTTTCCCGCCACCGGCAACCATGAAGTTATGGGGCGTTATTCGATGGAAACGAATCTTAATGAGCAGTATAATGATGCAATTCCTCGTCAAGTTGCGGTTGATTTTTATAACAAAATTGCTCAGCAGATAAACCCAAATAATGATCCTTTGTTGCGGGAAGCGTGGATAAAGGCGAATTCTTTTAATACGGATACTTATCAGGAGATTTTTTCTTTGCCAGACAGCGGAGATGGTGGGGAAAATTATTATGCGTTGACGTTTGGGGATGTACGTTTGGTGTCTTTGTATGTGACGAATATTTGGCGGACTTTTAATTTAGATGATGACGCGAGGGGGAAATATCGGGAAAGAAAGGCTGATTTAAAAAAACCGGAGGCGTGGGGGTATGGACAGCATATTTTTGAGCCTATTGATAAGGGGAGTAAGCAATATGAATGGCTGGAAAATGAGTTAAACAGTGATGAGTTTAAAAAGGCAAAGTTTAAGGTGGTGATGCTGCATCATCCAGCGCATTCTTTGGGGGCAAATATTGTGCCGGCGTTTACTGATCCGGTAGCGGTGATTGTGCGGAATGAGCAGAAAGAAATTGAGTCAATTCGTTATGAGTATCCGTTGGAAAATGATTATATTATTCGGGATCTTGTGCCGCTTTTAGAAAAGGCGGGGGTGCAGTTGGTTTTTTATGGTCATTCTCATATTTGGAATCGGTTTGTGGGGAAAACGGGGATGCACTTTTTGGAGTCTTCTAATGTGGGTAATTCTTATGGGGCGGCGGTGGCAAAAAATCCGCGTCCGGTGCCGGTGGGTTATGAGGAAGAATACGCGGCGGTTGGTAATCCAAATGGTTTGGAGCCGGTTTTGCCTTCGATTTCGAGTGTTTTGGGGGAAGATGGGAAAGCACAGGCTTTTATTGGTAGTAATGATTTAACGGTTTTTAGTATTTTTGATACGGGGAAAAGGACGGTGAGCAGTTATTATTTTGATACGCGAAAACCAGAGTCAAATGTGATTAAATTTGATGAGTTTGTAATAGGGGCCGGTGGGTAAATTCAGAGAAGATATTAAGAGCAGAAACCGATTTTTTTAGGATGAGCCAAAATTTTAGGCTGGAATACTGGTGAAAAAGCCGGTTTCTAGCTGCACTTTTGCCCTAGAGTTAAAAACATCACCGGCCCACCAAAGAAGCCACAACAGCCGCCAAATCAATCGGGTTTACCGGCTTCGGCAAATGCTTTTGAAACCCTGCATCAAGAGCGCGTTTTTGATCATCCCCAGACGCATAGGCTGTTAATGCCACCGCCGGCACACCACCACCTTTTTCTAAAGGTAATGCTCGCACTTTAGAAAGCAAATCATAACCATTTTCTAAAGGCATCCCAATATCACTTAATAAAATATCTGGCTGCCATTCTTGCAAAATTTTTAAAGCTTGTTGTGCTGACATCGCCTCCTTCACAACTGCACCACAAGACTCCAAAAATATCTTGACAACTTCTCGCGTATCCGGCTCATCATCTACCACTAAAATGCGTACTCCTTGCAAAGCCAAACTTGAATCCTCATCCCCAAAATTAAGAGATTTTTCGGTGATATTTTCTGGTTTTAGAGGAGGATTTTCTCTCAAAGGCAACTTCACCCAAAATGTTGTTCCCTCTCCCTTGCCCAGACTTTCTACCCCAACAGTTCCCCCGTGCATTTCTACCAACTGACGAACAATAGATAACCCTAAACCTAAACCTCCATAAGAGCGAGTAGAAGAGCTATCTGCTTGACGAAAACGGTCAAAAACATAAGGTAAAAATTCAGGTTCAATACCAATGCCGGTATCCCTTACTTCTATTTGGGCGTAAGCAATAATATTTGACCCCATCGGCTCAATAAAGCTTTGCAAAAGCACATCCACCCGTCCGCCATTTGGCGTAAATTTGATGGCATTTGATAACAAATTCCAGATAATTTGCTGCAAACGATCTGCATCTCCCAAAACCGGCCCAATTTGCCAATCAAGCGCCGATTCTATAGCAATTGTTTTCGCTTCTGCTGCCGGTCTAACCGTATCCAAAACGGCCTCAATAATCGGTGGTAATTGCACCGGCAACACCTTTAAACGCAACTTGCCGGTAATAATTCGTGAGACATCTAACAAATCTTCAATTAACTGTTTTTGGGACTTAGCATTTCGCTCTATTGTCTCCAAAGCTTTCGCCTTTGTGCTTTCATTTAACTGTCTTCCCCGCAACATAGTTGCCCAACCTAAAATAGCATTCAAAGGCGACCTTAATTCATGGGAAACTACAGCTAAAAACTCATCTTTCATGCGATTTGCTTGGGTGAGTTCTTCGGTTTGCCGGTGTAAATAATCTAATAAATTCGCTCGTTCCATTGCCACCGCTATTTGATCGCAAACTGCCTGCATGAGTGCCACTTCATCCGGGGTAAATGAGTTCCGGGTGCGGCTTCCAAAAGATATTGTACCCAATAGCTTATCCCCAGCAATAAGCGGCTGACAAGAATAAGCAGAAAGCCCAACCAAGCGTAGAAAATCAGTTTTTTTATCCGTTAATTTACCAATATTACTCACTGTAATTTGACGGCGTTCTTCCGCCACCGTTCCGCATATTTCTTCCCCAAGAGGTAACCATTCAATGCCCTTAGCCACCGCATCACTGATCCCAAAGTAGCTTTTTAAGGAAATTCCTGCGCCTTTTTCATCAGCCAAATAATTGAATAAAACATCGATATCCATCATACTTTGCAGCTTAATAAACAAGCTTTCAATCAGTGCCACTGGCCTATTACTAGACAACAAATCTCTGGCCGTTTCAAACAACAAATTAAGGCGATTATTGCTCTCTTGAATTGCTTTTTCAGTTTCTTTGCGTTCCGTAATATTTGTAGAAATTCCGCAAATTGCATAGGGTACACCATTTGCATCGTAAAGCGGGCATTTAAAAGACAGCAAAACCGTTCTTTTTCCATCAAATTCTCCTACCTCTTCCGCTTCCATCGGCATCCCGGACTCGATCACCTTTTTATCGTTTTCCACATACCCCTCGGCAAACTCACGGGGGAATACTTCAAAATCAGTTTTTCCCAAAATTTTATCCCGACTCATTTTAGCAATTTCTTCACTTTTGCGGTTAAACAAAAGATACCGGCCTTCAATATCTTTCACATAAATTCCCGCCGAAGCATTTTCGACTATTGTGTGCAACCATTGCTGATTTTGCCGCAATGCTTCTTGAATTTTCTTAAGCTGGTTAATATCTTGAAAAATCAGTACACCCGTTGCTGGATGACCGTGCATTGCCGGCAGCATATCCCCATAAACAATAAGCGAACGCACTCCAAGCGGCGTATGCCAATCCATCTCAAACCCGTTTAATTGTTCCCCTCTTGCCACCCGAACTCCAGGCATTCTTTCATCAGGAATGCGATTGCCTTGCCCATCAGTACAATAATAAATATTATGGTATTCTTCAGCCGGTTTTTCTTTAGGAAACTCACCCCCAGCCAGTTCATCAGCAGTGCGGTTTGCAAAAGTAACTTTTGCCGTTCCTGGTTCCACAAATAACACCGGCACCGGCATGGAATTAATCACATTTTCTAACCATTTTTGCTGATTCTGTAGCCATTCTTCGGCGCTTCTACGTTCGGTGATATCCATCACCACCCCTAGCATCCGGCAAGCGTTCCCCTCCCCATCATAAAACGCACGGCCAAAAGATATCATCCAGGCCAAAGAACCATTTGGTTTTGTAATGCGATATTCTGTGTTGTAATAACTTTTATTGGCAATAGCTTGTTTTTGCGTATTCGCAACTCGATCCTGGTCTTCTGGATGAATAGAATTAATAAAATCATCAAAATCTAATTCGGGATTTTGCCGTTCTATGCCAAACATTTCTTTACAGCGATCTGACCACGTTTGCCGGCCCGAAACTATATCATAATCCCACAAACCCAAATCAGCCGCCTCCAAAGCCAACCGCAAGCGCGTTTCACTTTCAATTAAAGCCGCCTCGGTACGTTTAATTTCGTCAATTTCTATACTCGTACCCAGCCATTTAATAACATTTTTTTGTTCATCTTTGAGAGGTACATTCCGGCCCAAAAACCACCGATAATTGCCATTTTTATCTTTAAACCGAAACTCTAGTTGCTGAGGTGTTCCCGTTTCTAAAGCCCTTTGCCAAAGTTCCTCAGCGCGGGGTACATCGTCTGGGTGGATAATTTTTATCCAACCTTCTTGGTTCACTTCTTTTAAACTCATGCCGGTGTATTCATGCCACTTTTCATTAGCAAAATCCATCGTTCCATTCGGTAAAACTGACCACACCAATTCCGGGATCGCTTCACTGAGAGTACGGTAAAGATTGAGATTCTTTTGCATATTAACCTCAAAACTTTTCGCCTCAGAAATATCTCTAAAATAAATCTCCAGCCCTTCAGGCGAAGGATAAGCATGAATTTCTAACCAGATATTTAACGGTTCGTACACCACCTCAAAATGCACCGCTACCTGTTCCGCCATTGCACGCCGATAATTTTGCTCTACAATAGTGCCGGCAGACCAGGGCCATTGTTCCCAGTGAGTTTTACCTATAATTTCTTCAGGTTTTTGGTTATTGATTTCAGCCGTTATTTTATTAACACAAGTAATACGCCAGTCTTGATCCAGCGCCACAAACGCATCAGTCATCCTCTCAATAATATTACTAACTCGCTGCGTGGCTTGTTTTAAATCTCCCTCAAGTTCTTGGCCGTCTTCCCTTGCTAATTTTAATTCTTGTTCTCTGATTTGCAGTTGCTCAAAATTTACTTGATTGCGCTGCTGTCCCTTCTGCAACTTAACAATAATTCCCGTAGTCAAAAAACTTTGTAAAATAAATAAAATTAGCTGAAAATTTTTATCGTCGCCAACTACCGACAACACCGAAGCAGGCAACAAAACAACCGCCAACACACTTAAAAAAGTAGCAAATAATCCTCCTTCTAGTCCCCCATACAATGCACTACAAGTCACCGGCACCAACAAAATCAAAAACACGCCACTTGTCATGCCAAAAATAGCTTTTAAAACCAGATTTAGCGCCAATCCTAGCAGGACAGCTAAAACCGCAAAACCGTATCGTTGCCATAAAATCCGGGTAGAATTTGACATACTTTGATAAAAACGCATAAATAATCTTATTTTCTCTTAAAACTTTGCTTTTAACTCTGGTCTGTCCTAGGATTTTGATTTGTTTTGCTACCTAAACCCCCGCAAAGGCCAGAGTCCTCGCAGAGGCTAACCGCCCGCCTGCACCCAAATCCACTCAGCGTTTCATTCTTCCCCCATAGTGGCAAAATATTAAATAAGATTAACAATTAAATTCTCCATGACCGCAACTATACCAACCCTAGCCAGTCAATACGAAGCCTCCACCACAGAAGCCAAATGGCAAAAATACTGGGAAGAAAACCAAATTTTCAAAGCCTCCCCAGAAAAAGGCGGTAAAACCTACTGCATCGTCATTCCACCCCCAAACGTCACCGGCAGTCTCCACATGGGGCACGCCTTTGAAGCCTCTCTCATCGATACCTTAATCCGCTACCATCGCATGAAAGGCTACAATACCCTCTGGGTACCCGGCACCGATCATGCCAGCATTGCAGTCCAAACAATCCTTGACAAACAACTCAAAGCAGAAGGCGTTTCGCGTTACGATTTAGGGCGAGAAAAATTCCTTGAACGCGCCTGGAAATGGAAAGCAGAATCGGGCGGAACAATAGTCAATCAACTACGCCGGCTTGGTGTTTCTGTTGACTGGACACGCGAACGTTTCACAATGGATGAAGGCTTATCGAAAGCCGTTTTAGAAGCCTTTATTCAACTCTATGAACAAGGCTTAATTTATCGCGGCGAATACTTAGTAAACTGGTGCCCAGAAACACAATCTGCGGTTTCTGATTTAGAAGTAGAAAATAAAGAAGTAGACGGCAATTTATGGCATTTTCGTTACCCCCTCAGCGATAATTCTGGTTATTTAGAAGTCGCTACAACTCGCCCGGAAACAATGCTGGGAGATACAGGAGTGGCGGTAAATCCTAATGATGAACGCTATAAACATTTAGTAGGAAAAACCTTAACTCTGCCGATAATGAACCGGCAAATCCCCATCATTGCCGATGAATTAGTAGACCCGGAATTTGGCACCGGCTGCGTCAAAGTTACCCCCGCGCACGATCCCAACGATTTTGAAATGGGTAAACGCCACAATTTGCCGTTTATTAATATTATGAACAAAGACGGCACTTTAAATGAAAATGCGGGGGATTTTGCCGGCCAAAAACGCTTTGATGCTCGTAAAAATGTTGTAAAGCGGCTTGAGGAAGAAGGGTTTTTAGTTAAAATTGAAAACTATAAACATAGCGTTCCTTATAGTGACAGGGGTAAGGTGCCGGTGGAACCCCTCCTCTCAACACAATGGTTTGTCAAAATTCGCCCCTTAGCTGACAGATGCCTGGAATTTTTAGATAATCAAAATTCGCCCAATTTTGTGCCGCAACGTTGGGAAAAAGTTTATCGAGATTGGCTGGTAAAATTAAAAGATTGGTGTATTTCTCGGCAACTTTGGTGGGGTCATCAAATCCCGGCTTGGTATGTGGTGAGTGAAACCAATGGCGAAATAAAAGATAACACTCCGTTTATCGTAGCGCGCAACGAAGCAGAAGCCGAAGAAAAAGCCAAATTGCAATTTGGAGAAAATGTCAAACTTCAACAAGATGCCGATGTTTTGGATACTTGGTTTTCGTCTGGTTTGTGGCCGTTTTCTACATTAGGATGGCCGGAAAAAACCCTAGATTTAGAGACATATTATCCAAACGCAACTCTTGTCACCGGCTTTGATATTATCTTTTTCTGGGTGGCGCGGATGACAATGATGGCGGGACATTTCACCGGCCAAATGCCATTTAAAGACGTTTACATTCACGGGTTGGTACTTGATGAAAACGGACGCAAACAATCAAAATCTGCCGGTAATGGCATTGATCCGCGAGTATTAATTACAAAATATGGTACCGATGCTTTGCGGTATGCTTTGATAAAAGAAGTTGTGGGTGCCGGTCAAGATATCCGCTTAGAATACAATCGCAAAACCGATGAATCAGCAACCGTTGAAGCGGCGAGAAATTTCACTAATAAAATGTGGAATGCGGCGCGGTTCGTGATGATGAATTTGGATGGAATGACACCGCAACAATTGGGTAATCCTGATAAAGAAAGTTTAGAATTAGCCGACCGGTGGATTTTGTCACGATTCCATCAAGTTGTGCAACAAACCGGCAATTCTATCGACAATTATGGCCTAGGAGAAGCAGCAAAAGGACTGTATGAGTTTTTCTGGGGTGAGTTTTGTGATTGGTACATTGAATTAGTCAAAACTCGCTTACAAGGAGAAGAAAAAAACACCCGTCGAGTCGCACAACAAACCTTAGCATCTGTGTTAGAAGGTGTGCTGAAATTGCTGCATCCTTTTATGCCGCATATTACGGCAGAAATTTGGCATACTTTGACACAGGCGGGAGAAAATGATACTTTGGCTTTGCAAAGTTATCCAGAAGTTGATGCCGGTTTCATTGATAGCGAATTAGAATCACAGTTTGAATTGTTGTTTGAGACAATTCGGACAATTCGTAATTTGCGAGCAAGTGCAGATGTGAAACCTTCGCAAAAAGTTAAAGCAATTTTGCAAAGCGAAAGCGAACGGGAACAGCAAATTTTAACAGCAGCAAAGTCTTATATTCAAGATTTAGCTAAAGTTGAAGAATTGACAATTACCGCCGTTTTGGAAAACCAACCACAGCAAACAATGGCGGGAGTTGTGGGAACTGTGCAAGTTTTGATGCCTTTGGCGGGGGTGGTTGATGTTGTTGCACTCCGCGCTAAACTAGAGAAAAAACTGGCAAAAGTTGACGCTGATATTAACAGTTTGTCGGCGCGTTTAGCAAAACCGACTTTTGTGGAAAATGCCAAACCGGAAGTCGTGCAAGGTGCAAAAGATGCGCTGGCGGAAGCACAAAAACAAGCTGAAATTTTGCGTGAAAGATTGCAAGGTTTGACGGAGTAATTTGTTGGGGCCGGCTTACTAAGAAGGGGCCGGCCTCCTGCAATTATTTATTTTCCTCCAAGAAAGAAATAGTTATATCAAGAATTCCTGAAATTGCTGGCAGGAAAAAAAGAAGAGGCGGCTAAAATAAGAATAAGCATTTAATTGACAACAGTAAAAATACGGAAATTTTCCAGCCAACTCTGGCATTTATCAACGAAATTAGCTAAAAAACTTAATAAAATATCCAGGCAAAATTAGATAAAATTACATAGACTCAGAAAGCTAGGGCATCAAAAGCGTAAAAATTTATACCAAATAGATGCGCCTGCAAAAAAGTCATCAGAAAGAATCAGTAAGCATCCCCTGTTTTAGCAAATGAAAGACGTCAAAATTTTTGGATTACCAGCCGAGAAAGGCCGGTGGTTAATGATCCCTTTAGGAATAGCCGTCATGCTGTGTCTGGGCACAGTATATTCATGGAGTATATTCCGAAAACCCTTAGAAAAAATGCTCAGCATCAGCGCTACAGAAAGCCTTTTGCCTTTCACGGTGATGCTTGTTGTATATGCAATATTAATGCCAATTACCGGCTTTTATATCGATAAAATTGGCGTTCGCAAAACGATAGCTATTGGCGGGGCTTTGACAGGGTTAGGCTATCTTCTTTCAAGTTTTGCACCAAACATTACCGTTTTAGTAATCACTTATGGCATCATTGGAGGTGCCGGCGTTGGCATAGCCTACGGAGTACCCTTAGCGGTTTCTGCAAAATGGTTTCCCGACAAAAAAGGCTTAGCACTTGGCTTAACTGTGATAGGTTTCGGCTTATCACCCCTTGTAACAGCACCCATCGCCAATAGCCTCATTCAAATTTTTGAAGTACCCAGAACATTTGCCATATTAGGCATTGGTTTTATCCTCTTAATCCTGCCAATTTCTACCCTCATTCAAATTCCACCGGCAGGGTGGACACCGGCAGGGTGGACACCAAAAGAAGCCATAAATGTTTCCTTAAAAACCGGCGAAACACCCCTCTTAAAAACCCCCAGTTTTTATGCCTTATGGATCTGCTATACCATTGGAACTTTTTGCGGTTTAGCAGCCATAGGAATTTCCAGCACAGTCGCTCAAGAAATCATTAAACTCGATGCCGGTACTGCTGCAATTGCCGTTTCTTTATTTGCCATTTGTAACGGCGTAGCGCGTCCTACTTTTGGCTGGGTAACTGATAGATTAAAACCCAAATTAGCCGCCGTTGCCAACTACGTTTTAATCCTCATCGCCTCAATTTTAATGAGCAGTGCCGGTGAAGGAAACATCGCCACCTACCTCATCGCCTTTTGCCTATTTTGGCTCTCCCTTGGCGGCTGGTTAGCCATCGCTCCCACCGCCACTATTACCCTCTTTAAACCCGAAGATTACACCAAAAACTACGGCGTTGTTTTCACCGCTTACGGAGTGGGTGCATTATTAGGAACTATCGTAGCCGGTAGAATACGCGACTTGTTTGGCAGTTACACTTTTGCATTTTATGTCACTGGTGTGCTTGCCATTGTTGGCATTATTATTGCCGTTTTTAGCTTAAAAAAAGCCGGTAGCATCACTCAATAAGTTTTTCTAAAAAAAAGAATCTCGCAGAGACTTACCCTGCGAGATTCTGCGTTTTAAGAGCTTATATCTCTATCTTGAAGCCGGCAAAGAAAGAGCAGGGTTAACCGGCTCATAAACATCCACCGGCTCATTTTTTAAAAACACATCCCGAATAAACCGCGCTACTAAACGTTGAGCAAGCCGGCCCGCAATTTGTTGACCCATTTTTTGGGTTTCAGGTTTAGCAATTAACTGAGGAATAGCCGTCGCCACTTTCAGCGGATCAAAACCCCTCGTTTCTTGCAAAATTGCAATTATGCGTTTAATATTTTCGAGTTTTTGCTGATCAGCCACAGAAACCGCCGGTTGTTCAACGTGCAAACCAAACCATTCACTCACCACCGCCGTCGCATTTTGTAAACTTTGACGTGATAAAGTATCCACACTTTTCACAATCTCATCAACCAAATAATCCCTAATAAAATCCCCACGTTCGGAAAACAGAAACTCCAGCGCTTGATTCAAAGCCTGACTGATATCATAATCATCGCTACTCTGTGCATTCTTGAGCAAATTCTCCAAACGATTCCAGCGAAAACTACCTTCTTTAAATAACAAATCTCGCAAAGAAGCACGCAACTCCGGCGACGGATCTGTTAACAACCTTTTCGCCACATAAGGATAAGCTTTGCTCAAAACTTTAAAATTCGGATCAACATTTATCGCAATCCCTTCAAGCGTCACCAACGAGCGAATAATTAAGGCATAATACGCCGGCACCCTAAACGGATACTCATACATCACCTCAGAAAGTTGATCGGTAATACTCTTGAAATTTAACTCCGCAACAGAAGCCCCCAAAGCATTATTAAAAACCCCCGCCAGCGCCGGAATAATCGGCGTTAAATCAGTGTCAGGAGTCAAAAACTCTAAACTCACATAATCTCTTGCCAAGCCTTCAAAATCGCGGTTTACCAAGTGAACAACGGCCTCAATTAAGCCATACCGCTGATAAGGTTTAACTTGACTCATCATGCCAAAATCCAGATAAGCCAATTGTCCGTCTGTGGTGGCTAATAAATTTCCGGGGTGCGGATCAGCGTGAAAAAATCCGTGTTCTAATAACTGCCGTAAAGAACACTGCACGCCGACTTCTATTAAATAAGCTGCATCAATTCCTTGCTGACGAAGTGCCTCAATATTTGTTAATTTTGTGCCATTAATCCACTCCATTGTCAACACACGAGTATTTGTGTATTGCCAGTAAATTTGCGGCACATAAATATCTTTTAAATGGCCGTAAAGTTCGGCAAAGCGTTCAGCATTTCGGCCTTCTTGGCTATAGTCCATTTCTTCAAAAATCCGGGCCGCAAATTCATCAGTAATTTCTACTAAATTGCTGCGAACTTGCTTCACATTATTTTGCACCCAAGCTGATAATTTCCGTAAAATATAAACATCTAAAGTGATGCTCTCTGCTAAACCTGGTCGCTGAACTTTTACTGCTACCGTTTCGCCGGTTTTCAGTTTGCCTTTATAAACTTGCCCCAACGAGGCCGCCGCCACCGGCATCGCTGTTAATTCTGCATAAATTTCTTGCGGCGGTGCACCTAATTCTTCCTCAATAAATTGATAGGCTAACTGATTGGGAAAAGGTGGTAATTGATCTTGTAGTTTGGTTAATTCTTCTAAATAACTTGGCGGCACTAAATCAGGTCTAGTTGAAAGCGCCTGCCCGACTTTAATAAAAGCTGGGCCTAATTCTGTTAGTAATTGCCGGATTTGTTCGGCACGTTTCGGCTGATTTTTGACGGTTTGGCCGGTTTTTTGATCCCACAAAATACCCAAACCAAAACTAGCAAATCTCCGCACAATTCCTAAAGCCCGGCCCCAAACTTGCACCGGCCGGTTTTTGTAATATTCGGCAATCGCCACCGGATCATAACGCAAGGCGTCGCTTTCGGGGGCCGGTAGATATTCCGTTGTTGCCTCTACGGTAGGCAAAAGCTGGCTTTCTACCGTGACTGTAGCTAGGGTATTCTGCTCAGATAAGTTGGGGGAGGCAGTTTTGGTTTGCATTGGCTCGCTATATATTAGAAGTGACCTTAACGTATTGTAACAATTTGCCGGCGATGGGGTAGGTGGTTTTCCCGATAGGGATGGGTGGGGATTGGTGATTGGCAACTAAAAAATACGAATTAAGCCTATAAAAAAAGCAAAAAACTCTTGCCAAGGCTTCTGGTGATTGGTTAGTCTAGTTAAAGAACAATTATCACCTTTTTTCTTTTCTCAAAAAAAAATATGACAGACAACTCTCACAGAAAAATCAAATACGATAATACGAAAACCACCGAGATTTTCCTCTTTAATGACATAAGTCATGCCCAATATTTTGCGATTCTTAAAAACAAGTATGATGCCAACAGCTATCAAGATTCTTCCCCCGCAAGTCTGCTTTATCTAATTTTACGCAAAGCCGATCTTGACCTCGAAATTAACAGTTTTGAGCTATATTGGTTAAAAGAAAAGCAGCTTTTCTCCACATTAAATTGTCTGGCCCTTAAACAATATCAATCTCAAGAGAAAAACCGCCTAGAAAAAGAATTAAGCGTCCTCAAAACAAAATATAAAGTCCCTGCCGCGTTTAAGTGTGACAGTGACAATCGATTATCTTCGATTTTATGGAAACTAGAAGCCGGGGAAACCCTCAAACAACGAGAAATCAACTACCTCCAGCAAAACCAACTTGATGCAACTCTTCAACTTGTCGAACAAATTAAAGAATTTGCCGGCTTAAAAGTTAAGTATTGCAGCACACAATATCAAGAATGTTTCCCCGACAGCCGGTTGTATCATATCCTCAAACAACTAGATGCAGAAAAAGCATTAACTGACGAAGAAACAACCTGGCTTTTAGAAAACGGCTTGCTCGAAACCTTAGAAATTTGTTGGCAACAAGAAGCAGCGAAAGATATTGAATTTACCCAGCTAAAAGAAAAGTATCACATCACACAACATCCTGAGAATTCGTCAGATTCACCACTTTATTTGATTCTCAAAAAATTGGAAAAAGACACCGTTTTAAGCGCTGAGGATCAAAACTGGTTAAAGCAAAATGGCAGTGCTACGGCTCAACTGGCTGAGTATCAAGAACAAAAGCAGGAATTTAGCCAGTTAAAAGATAAATTCCTAGCGAGTTCATATCAAGATCAATGCCCTTATAGCCCACTTTATGACATTTTGAAGAAACTCAAATCTTGTCAGGAAGAATTAAAATCCGAAGAAATGAAGTTTCTCAAAGATGCCGATTTATTGGAAACTGCAAATGAAGCCAAAAAAATATCTCATTTTGTCCAACTCAAACAAAAATATCAAGCCGATACTCCAGCAGAAAGTTCGCTAAATAATTATTTGTATTCTATTCTGCGGCAACTTGATTCAGAACATCAACTCTGTGAAACTGATATCAATTGGTTGAAAATGCGCCGGCTCAATAAAACCGCTGAAATTGCTACAAATATCAGCAAGTTTACCAAGCTGAAAACCAAGTATAAAGCCGCAGACTATGAAGATTACTCCCTAGAGAGCCGGTTGTATCAAATTTTGGTAAACTTTGACCAAAAATCTCAAATAACCGCTGCTGATATTGAGTGGTTGGAGGAACAGAATTTGAGTGAAACTGTCAAAAGTATTGCCCAAATAATTCTAGTTCGTCACTTTAACTCTCTTAAATCTAAGTATCGAATAGTTGACCCCAATTTACCATTTGATCCTTTTTACGAAATCATGTGTAAATTGGAAAAAGGAGAAAGGCTTGATGAATTATTGGTAACAAAATTAATGGCAGAGAAAATGCTGTCGAGGGAGGGAGAAATTGCCAAAGCCCATTACCGGCAAGAAGCCCAATTTCACGAAAAAGAATATGAGCAAACAAAAGACATCTATCTTTTGCCTACGATAAGTAGTGAATGGCGAAAAGCTCAAGAACCACAAAAGGCATTAGCAATTACTCAAAAAGCCAATCTTGCTGAAATTAAAGACAAACGGCTAAAATCACGAATTTGCGTTACACGAGGTGGGGCTTTCCGAGATATTGGTGACTTACAACAGGCAGAAAAATATGCTTTAATTGCCTTTGAATGCCAGCCTGATACTCATCAACCTTGCACTTTAATGGGAGCAATTTGTTATGAATGCGGGCGTTATCCAGAGGGGGATGATTGGTATGAAAAAGCCAGGGAACGAGGCGCAAAAGTTGATGAAATTGAGGAAGAAATTCAGCGCTACGTCAAGAGAATTAAAGACAAAAATAAACAACGCAAAGCAGCAGAGTATTTAGTCAAAAAAGACTCGTTTGTTTATGCTTGGGCAAAGGTTTATTTAGAATAAAAGCATCTGCCGGTTAATTCGGGGCCGGTTAATTCGGTGCCGGTTAATTTGGGGCCGGTTAATTCGGTGCCGGTTAAATAGCGGCTAAACGATAAAAATCTGCCGGTTAAAACCGGCAGCTACACGAATAAAGTCCTACGGACTAAATACAACCCTTTCCTAACCCCGGAGGGGTTTTTTTCTTGTAGCGCCGGTTTTAACCGGTGACTAAATAAAGCCGTTTTATAACCCCCGATGGGCTTTTTTTCCTGTCCACCCATCAACCACCACCCATCAACCGCACCCATCCACCCCCAAACTTAACCAAACTTCAACCAACCCACCGGCACCCGTTGCCTATAATGATTAAGCGGTAGCATATTCCCAACCCTCACCCCCACACTCCATGCTGCTATCCTTAAGCATTGAAAACTTCGCCCTCATAGACAAACTAGAACTCCAATTCGGCACCGGCCTCAACGTACTCACCGGCGAAACCGGCGCCGGCAAATCAATCATCCTCGACGCCCTAGACGCCGCCCTCGGAGGCAAACTCAGCAGCAGAGCCATCCGCACCGGCACAACCCGTTCCCTCATCGAAGCCACCTTTCACCTCACCCCACCCGTCCTAAACTGGCTAAAAACCCAAGAAATAGACCCCCTCGACAGCAACACCCTCATCGCCAGCCGCGAACTCACCGCCGGTCAAAACAGCCTTAGATCCCGTTCCCGCCTCAACGGAATCCTAGTCAACCGGCAACTCATGGATCAACTACGCGAACTCATCGTCGAAATCACCGCCCAAGGCCAAACAGTCCACCTCGGTCAGCAGGCCCGCCAGCGACACTGGCTAGACGCCTTTGGCGGAAACCCCATCATCCAACAACGGCAAATCGTCGCCAGCGCCTACACAACAGCCCAACAAGCCCAACAAGCCCTCGAACAAAAAAAACAAGGAGAACAACAACGCCTCCAAAGACTAGACCTCATAGAATACCAACTCAAAGAACTCAGCAGCGCCAGCCTCCAAGAGCCAGACGAACAAACCCAACTCGAACAAGAACGCATCCGCCTCAGCCACACAGTCGAACTCCAACAACAAAGTTACAACGTCTATCAAATCATCTACCAAAACGACAACGACGCCCAAGCCGCCGCCGATCTACTTGGCAAAGCCGAAACCATCCTCACCGACATGGTGAAATTCGACAGCCAACTGCAACCCATCCTAGAATTAGTCAGCAACGCCATCGCCCACATCACAGAAGCCGGTCGAGAAATATCCAACTACGGCGCCAGTTTAGAATCAGATCCCGAACGCCTCGAAGAAGTAGAAGAACGCATCCACCTCCTCAAACAAATCTGCCGAAAATACGGCCCCACCCTAGCCGACGCCATTAACTATTACGAAAAAATCCAAATAGAACTAGAAGAACTCAACGGCGGCGGACAATCCCTAGAAACCCTCGAAAAAGCCTATAAAATTGCTTATAGCGAACTTGAAAAAGCCTGTCAAATACTCACAAACCTGCGCGCAAAAGCAGCAACCACCCTCGAACAAAAACTCATCGAAGAACTCAAACCCCTAGCAATGGAAAAAGTGCAATTTCAAGTCGAAATTGCCCCAACAACACCCACAGCCACCGGCTCAGATCGCATCACATTCCTCTTTAGCCCCAATGCCGGTGAACCCCTCCAACCCCTCAACGAAACCGCCTCCGGCGGCGAAATGAGCCGCTTTCTGCTCGCCCTCAAAGCCTGCTTTGCCGACCTAGACGACACCGACACCCTCGTATTTGACGAAATCGATGTTGGAGTCTCAGGAAGAGTCGCCCAAGCCATCGCCGAAAAACTCAACCAACTCTCCCACCACCATCAAGTCCTCTGCGTCACCCACCAACCCCTCGTCGCCGCAATGGCAGACCATCATTACCGCGTCAGCAAATTTGTCATTAACCCAGACCTCGAACTGCAAAGCACACAAACCGGAAAAAGTCAAGAAGAATTTTCCTCAGACGTGCGAACCGTCGTCCGCGTCAGCCCCCTAAATACCACAGAAAGAAGAGAAGAACTCGCCACCCTGGCCGGTGGACAATCAGCCCAACAATCCATCGCCTTTGCCGACTCCCTGCTCGTCCAAGCAGCCAGCCTCAGACAAAAAAAACTGCCAACAACAGCCAAAAGCGTCAGAAACAGACCTTAAGTAAAAAATAAAAAGTGAAAAATTTCCCAAAAAAAATTTTACCTCCCCCAAACAGCCATCCCTAGCCCCCCCCACATCCCCGTTATCTCCCCCATCACTAAAAAAAGCAAAAATTGGTAGAAATGGGTACAAATATTTCCTAAGAAAATGTGGAAAACTAGAAAAGGGCCATTAGCATCCGAGCACCCCCCCAAACAACCAAAACCTACCACCCCTCAAAACGTGCTATCAATTTAACATCAACAACATAAAATCAAAGTCCTCAACCAAACAACAGAGTAAACTTGAGTAGTAATCTTGAACCGGCGCACCAAGGATGCAACACATCCCTGACACCTTGCCCCTCAAGATACTCACACAGTCGAAGTCGTTCCCTGACTCCAGGCATCTTCAAAGAGAAAAGAGCTATGACAGCGGCATCTCACAAACCAAATTGGGAAACGGGCCAGGTGATAGACGTCACCCCCCAGGTTGAGGGTAAAAAAACACCCCCATCCAAGCCTGTAACTTTAACCAGTGCATCGAACAGTCCCCAGAACTCATCCTCTAACACTGCCATCGTTCAAACCAAAGGAACCTTCTCCGAGTTCCTCGCGCCCTTGACGAAAGACACCTTTAAACAGGTAGTCACCGATGTAGAAAAAAAACTTGAGGTTGTCAATCAAACCCTGTCCATGCTCGATAGTATGCTGGACTCCCAAGGGTTTGACTCAATTTTGAACGAGATGTTGCGCTCGATCACCCTCAAAACCGGGGAACTGCTCAACGCAGATCGCAGCACCATTTATTTACTTGACGAAGAAAAAAACGAACTGTGGTCTATCGTCGCCAAAGACGAAAAAGGCAATAACCTCGAACTACGATTTCCTTCTACTGTAGGCATTGCCGGTGAAGTCGCCACCACAAAAAAAATCGTTAATATTGCCTTTGATTTTTACGACGATCCCCGCTCAACCGCCGCTAAAAAATTCGATGAGAAAAACAAATATCGCACCTTCACAATGTTGGTGCTACCTTTGCTCACTGAAGACGGCGATTTAGTTGCAGTAGTTCAGTTAATCAATAAATTAAAAAAAGTCAACGACCCAGAAGCCGCACTCATAGAACGAATTGATACAAGAGGTTTTACACAAGAAGATGAAGCCGTATTTGCCGATTTTGCCCCCTCAATTCGGTTAATTCTCGAATCGTCACGCTCATTTTATAAAGCAACTCAAAAACAACGCGCCGCCTCCGCCTTAATGGCAGCCATCGAATCGCTGTCAAAAAGCAGTTTAGACCTCGAAGACACCCTTTCAAAGGTGATGGACGAGGCAAAAACATTGATGAATGCAGACCGCAGTACCCTTTGGTTACTCGACCACGAAAAAGACCAACTGTGGACAAAAATTCCCATTCAAGGCAAATTAACAGAAATTCGCATTCCCCGTACCGGCGGCTTTGCCGGCCAGGTAGCAGAATCTCACGAACCCCTGTTAATTCCTTTTGATGCCTACGAACAAGCCGGCTCAGAACAAGCCAAAAAAACTGACCAAAAAACCGGCTACCGCACTTGCAG
Source organism: Ancylothrix sp. D3o (assembly GCF_025370775.1). Taxonomy (NCBI): domain Bacteria; kingdom Bacillati; phylum Cyanobacteriota; class Cyanophyceae; order Oscillatoriales; family Microcoleaceae; genus Ancylothrix; species Ancylothrix sp. D3o. Next base: position 248,433 of record NZ_JAMXEX010000006.1, read on the forward strand.
TATGTTATGTATGCCAGTGTTTAATGCCGATGGTCACTTAATCGGAGTCACACAATTAATTAATAAGAAAAAACAAGGAGATTACCCCGCCTATAACCCCGAAGAATGGCCGAATGCTCCCGAATGTTGGAAAGCCAGCTTTAACCGCGCCGACTTGGAATTTATGAGAGCGTTTAATATTCAAGCTGGAGTAGCTTTGCAAAATGCCAAACTTTTTGCCGAAGTTAAACAGCAAGAACAAATGCAAAAAGACATTTTGCGGAGTATTTCAAACGCGATTATTTCTACCGATAAAAGCGGTCATATCATCGCCGCCAACGAAAGTGCCAGAAAATTACTCGGCCTCGCAGAAGAACAAAAAATAGAAGGCAAAGATATTAAAGACTTGGTGCTACTAGAAAAAGGCGACTTCTGTAAATGGCTCAGCGATGGCCTGGCCGGTCAAAACCCCAAATCAAGAGAACAATATTACCCAGAACAAACCCTCATTTCCACCAAAGAAGAACAGCACAGCATTAACTTATCGATCAACACTATGGCCGATGCCATCGACCACAACACCGTCAACGGCGTTTTGGTTGTCATGGAAGACATCAGCAACGAAAAACGACTCAAGAGCACTATGTACCGCTACATGACTCAAGAAGTCGCTGAACAGTTGCTTGCCTCTGGTGACACCGGCCTCGGTGGTAAACGCAAAAAAGTCTCCGTGCTATTTTCCGATATTCGCAGCTACACAACCCTCAGTGAAGGCATGACTGCTGAAGAAGTCGTCGAAATGCTTAACGATTATTTCGAGCGCATGGTCGATGCCGTGTTTAAATACAAAGGCACTCTCGACAAATACATCGGCGACGCCATCATGGCCGTATTTGGCTCACCCTTACCTCTGGCCGATCACGAATGGTGCGCCGTCCAAACCGCCGTCGAAATGCGCCACCGGCTCACCAGTTTTAACAAAGAGCGCCTTGAAATTGGCAAAAAAGCAATTAACATCGGCATAGGTATCCACTCCGATGAAGTCGTCAGCGGAAACATCGGTTCTAGCAAACGCATGGAGTTAACCTCCATTGGTGACGGTGTAAACCTGGGTTCGCGTTTAGAAGGCACCAGCAAAATGTACGGCACCGATATCGTAATCAGCGATAAAACCTACGAACCTTGCCGAGATAAGGTATATGCACGGGAACTCGACTTTATCACCGTTAAAGGCAAAAGCGAGCCGGTTGTCATCTACGAATTGGTTGGCTTGCGCGATGAACCCATCGAAGACAGCAAACTCTCAATCATGGAGCACTATAACAAAGGCCGCGAATGTTACCGCAACCGGCAATTCGCTCAAGCCTTGGCTGAGTTTGGACAAGTCCAAGAAATTGACAAGAAAAACAAAGCAGCAATTTTGCACATCGAACGCTGTACGCATTTTCTCGATAGTCCACCCCCCGATGACTGGAATGGTGTCTGGGTACTTACAGAAAAGTAGTATGCTGAACTCAGAAGTCAAAAGGCAGAAGTGGCAATACCCGCAACTCACCCTTTTGACTTTTTGCACCACAATCAATTAAAGTTTGCTGGGGATTATGGAAGTGGGCAGCCTAGATGAACGTAGATATGTTTCAGTTTTGTTTTGTGATATCAGCGGCTACAACACCTTAACCGAAAAATTAAGCGCCTCTGATCTCAGCGCCTTGCTGAATGAATATTTCGAGATGATGGGAGAAACAGTTTCTAAGTTTAAAGAAAACCGCGAGCATCAAATTTTATCTGCTTGTATTGGCAACCGCATTATTGTTGTGTTTGGTTCTCCTTTACAGTTAGAAGACCATGCCTGGTTAGCGATGCAAACCGCTAATCAAATGAGCCGGCGGGTAGGAGAATTTAAAAACAACCTCCTCGCCAGCAATAAACCGGCCATTAAAATCGGCATCGGCATTCATTCCGACAGCGTTCCTTCTCGCAACTTATCCGCCACAAAAGGCATGGATTTTATGGCAATTGGTGCCGATGTTCATGTTGGCTACCGCCTCGAAGGAATCTGTAAGCAATATGGCTGTAATATTGTTATTAGTGAAAAAACCTACCAACTTTGTAAAGAAAAAATCCGAGTTAGAGAATTGGATTTTATCCGCTTACCGGGCGAAATTAGGCCGGTGACAATTTATGAATATTTGGGGTTAGATTCAGACACCATTTCTGACCACAAACAAGCAGCATTAAAACATTATCAAAAAGGCAGAGAACACTATCTTAATCGAAAATTTGCCCTGGCGATGGGAGAATTTGCCAAAGTGATGGAACTCGAAAGCAATGATAAAGCCGCCGCTATTCAGCTAAAACGCTGCCAGCACTGGCTCAAAACTCCACCCCCAGACGATGTAGAGTGGGACGGCTGCTGGCCCGGAAATTGAAGTCTTAAGCCTGGAGAGATGAGTAAAAATACCGGGCATAACTCCTAATTTCTCTTAACATTGCCAAAAAAATCTATCTTGGGTTGCAATTGTTTAATAGATAACAGCATTCCCTGGTGAAATCGTTAAAATGATATTATCAGGGATAAAAATTTTTTCCCTGGTGAAAATGACCGCGACCTACTCTATCAAACAAACTGACTCATGGACTCTGGTAGTATTCAACCAGCTAATTCTTCTGAACCCCCTCCCCAGATTTGGGGAAATAGGGTCGGAACTTTAATTGCATTATTCACCCTGATTGTACCTTTGTGGATCATCGGATCTTACTCTTCAAGCAGTCTCAAAGTCGCTGCGCCGGTGGCTCAACCAATGCAAATATTACGAAAATAGCAACTCTTGAGTGGGGGCCGGTTTAGGGTATCTGCCCTGGGCTGCGCCCCAGGCTGGGAATTGGTGAGCACAAACAACCCCTGCTCAAGAAAAAATAATCAATGTGTCGCTAGAATCCCCTAAAATGCTATTCGGGACAAAGCCGCTAAAAGGCATTCCCTTATTGTTAGCTTGGAGAAAACGCGAAGTGGATTTATCGAGGATTCCTGCACAACCTAAACAGGGTTTAATCAACGTTTTGATTGAAATTCCCAAAGGCAGCAAAAACAAATACGAGTTTGACAAAGATATGCAAGCTTTCGCCCTCGACCGGGTGCTGTATTCATCGGTACAATATCCTTGTGATTATGGATTTGTACCCAACACTCTAGGCGATGATGGCGATCCTCTCGATGGAATGGTGATGATGGATCAGCCAACCTTCCCTGGTTGCGTCATTGCAGCGCGTCCGATTGGTATGCTGGAAATGATCGATGGCGGAGATCGAGACGAAAAAATTCTCTGCGTGCCCGACAAAGACCCCCGCTATGCAAACATCAAATCGTTAAAGGATGTATCTCAACATCGCCTCGATGAAATCGCCGAATTTTTCAAGACTTACAAAAACCTAGAGAAAAAAGTCACAGAAATTCGCGGCTGGCTGGATGTTGACCAAGTTATGCCTTTAGTCGAAAAGTGCATAGCAGCATATAAATAAATAGCCAGCAGTCATTTGTCAAAAGCCAGTGGTTATTGGTTATTCGGAACAATAAACCAGTAATGACAACTGACTCTTAAAAGTCCTTTGTCAAGAGTTAAGGGTCAAGCGATAAAGTACAGGCCGGATTCTTGACTAATGACAAAGGACTTGTGACAAATGACTTTTAACAAATTAAGCCTTACCATATAAATAATCACTTTGGTGCTCTCATGCAGCGAACGTTTCTTTTAGCCAAAATTCATAATTGCACGCTTACGGCAGCCAATTTAGATTACATTGGCAGCATTAGTATTGACCGCACATTAATGGATGCCGCCGGCATTTTACCTTTTGAGCAGGTGCAGGTGGTGAATAAGGCAAATGGTGAACGTTTGATTACTTATGCTATACCGGCACCGGCCAATAGTGGAGCCATCGAACTCAACGGCGCGGCGGCGCGGCTGGGGATGAAAGGCGATACGCTAATAATTATGACTTACGCACAATTCACTGCGGAGGAGTTGAAAGAACACTCGCCAACGGTGGTTTTAGTTGATGAAAATAACCGCATTGTGACGGTCAATCATTACGGACAATTGTTAGAAGAAGCGGTTAATTAAAGGTTTTTTTAAGACACCGGCCTTATTCGAGATCGTCTAAATCTTCGCTACTTATTGCCGGCCCAAAATCGGGCACATTTACCGGCAAATAAACGCTAAATTTTGAACCAATTCCTACTTGACTTTCCACCGTTATTGTGCCGTGCATTATTTCACTAAGCCGGCGGCAAATTGCTAAACCTAAACCAATTCCGCTGTAGAGGCGCGTCATGGAATCATCAACCTGGGTAAAAGCTTCAAATAAATAGGGTAGGTGTTCGGCGGGAATACCGATGCCGGTGTCGGCGACTGAAAAAACGAAAAAGGGAGACTCTAAGGAATTTAAGTTTTGTTTTTCTTTAAGGTTAAAATCTTCTTTTTCTATTTTTTCAACTTTTAATAAAATGGTTCCTTCTTGAGTAAATTTGCTGGCATTAGTGAGCAAGTTTATCAAGATTTGGCGGAGTTTTGAGGGGTCAGCCGTGATAGATTCTGTCGGGCAATCTAATTCAACTTTTAAAATATTGCCATTTGTTTCTAAGACCGGCTTGATAGTTTTTACGATGTCATTAACCAATAGAGAAATATTTATAGTTTCTCTGTAAAATTTCATTTGACCGGCTTCTAGTTTAGAAATTTCCAGCAGATCATTAATTAAACTCAATAAATGGGTGCCGGCGGTTTTTATTTGGGCTAAATCATCAACTGAGTCGCTATTTCCAGAGGCTTGTGCTTCTTCCAAAAGCATATCGCTGTAGCCGATAATGACGCTGAGGGGTGTTCGCAATTCGTGACTCATGTTTGCTAAAAAAGCACTTTTGGCTTTACTGGCGGCTTCGGCGGCAATTTTTGCTTTTTTTAAAGCGGCTTCTGACTGTTTTCTCTCTGTAATTTCATGGCAATTTAGGACAAAACCTTTGACCGCCGGATGCTCTAATAAATTTGTAATCACCGATTCAAAAATACACCACTCTCCCGTAGAATGACGTATCCTGTACTCTGGTAACGGTATTCTCACTCGTGGAGTTTGTTTGGCTTTCTCAAACACAGGTAAAATAATTTTCAAATCTTCTGGGTGTGTCAGTTCAAATAGGGTTTTGCCCAGGACTTCGTTAAGTTCAAACCCCAAAATCCGCCTTAAAGAAGGACTGGCATACCGGCAAACCCAATCGGTATTTAAAACAACAATTAAATCTGTGCCATTTTCCAGCAACGCCCGAAATCGTTGCTCGGTTTCTAATTTTTGCCTAATCTGCTCCAGCATTTGTTTCTATGTTCACAAAATTTAATTATTCTTGCCAGGACAGTCAAATTTTAAAAAGTGTTGCATGATGTGAGAAAAAGCTTGATTGTAGAGGATTTGAGATAGGAAAAATAAGCTACCAAACTGTTTAAAATACAAATGGTGCCGGTTTAGGTAATACTTTTCGACGACTATCATAATTTTTTTATGGAGATGGCCTGCAAAATTTTGGCGGAGTAAGTCGAGGAATGTTCGGTAAAGTCCCACGATTTTCTTATCTAGTCTAACACCCTGGCCCTGCAAAGCTTTTCAATTGATCCTAGCCTTTGCCAGCCCAAGCCGAAAAAAACCCCGAAAAGTTCTCAAATCAGGTAAAAAATGATGATGGCCCTCAAACGTTGGGACAAACTCAGCGGCTAAATCCGAAAACTTGTATTAAGAGGATCGGAATTTTTGGATGACACAAGAGAAAATAAACTAACCTAAACGAGAGGATTGCCGAAACGTCGGGTTTATTGGCCCTACGGAACGCTTATTCTAGTTTTTTAGTCCAAAGGAGGCTCGGCTGATGCAGCCAATTCGCACTTTTAACGTTTCCCCGTCTTTACCTAAGCAACTGGAACCTCTACGCACGCTTGCTTATAATCTTCATTGGGACTGGAACGTAGAAACCAAAGACCTTTTCCGCCGGCTTGACCGCGATTTGTGGGAGTCTACGAAGCATAATCCGGTTTTGATGTTGGGAACGATTTCTCAAGAACGTTTGCAAGAGGTGGCTGAGGATGATGGGTTTTTGGCTCACATGGAGCGCGCCGCTAACCAGTTAGATAATTATCTCAAGGAGCGCACTTGGTATCGCAAACACCGGCCTAATCCTCCTGTGCCCGAATGTTACGCTTATTTTTCGATGGAGTTTGGCTTAACGGAATGTTTGCCAGTTTATTCTGGTGGTTTGGGGGTGTTGGCCGGTGATCACCTCAAGTCTGCTTCTGACTTGGGTTTGCCTTTGGTTGGTATTGGTTTATTGTATCAAGAGGGTTATTTCTCTCAATATCTCAATGCCGATGGCTGGCAACAAGAACGTTACCCACTTAATGATTTCTACAATATGCCTTTGCATCTTGAACGCGATGCGAAGGGTCAGGAATTGCGAATTGCGGTGGATTATCCGGGCCGGCAGGTTTATGCGCGGGTCTGGCGTGTACAGGTGGGAATCGTGCCGCTTTATTTGCTGGATACGAATATTGAGCCAAATAATGCCTACGACCAAGATATCACTGATCAACTTTATGGCGGTGATCTTGATATGCGGATGCACCAAGAAATTATGCTGGGAATTGGTGGTGCAAAAATGTTGAAGGCGTTGGGATATCAACCGACTGCTTATCACATGAATGAGGGTCACTCGGCGTTTTTGGCTCTTGAACGTATCCGCGAATTAATGCAGGAAAAGGGGTTAAGTTATAACGATGCTGTGCAGGTTGTGAAGGCTAGTAATATTTTTACGACGCATACCCCTGTGCCGGCTGGTTTTGATTTATTCCCGGCTGACAAAATTATGTATTATGTCGGCTACTATGCTAATGTTTTCGGTTTGTCTCGTGAAGAGTTTCTGGCTTTAGGACGCGAAAGCACCGGCGAGTTACAAGCTCCTTTTAATATGGCAACTCTGGCAATTAAAATGGCCGGTTTTGTTAATGGGGTGGCAAAATTGCATGGGGTGGTTTCGCGGGAGTTGTTTCAGAATATGTGGCCGGGTTTGCCTGTAACTGAGGTGCCGGTGACTTCTATTACTAATGGCGTTCATGCTCGCAGTTGTGTATCTAAACCTACGCAAGAGTTGTATGACCGTTATTTGGGCCCCACTTGGTCTAGTGCTCGTTCTGAAAGTTCTGTGTGGAGTCGTCTTGATTCAATTCCTGATGAGGAAATTTGGCGGAATCACGACCGTTGCCGGTCTGAGTTGATTGTTTTTGTGCGGGAACGGTTGCAAAAATATCTGCGGGAACGTGGTGCTTCACCGGCAGAAATTACGGAAGCGCAAGAGGTTTTAGATCCGGGGGTTTTGACGATTGGTTTTGCTCGCCGGTTTGCAACTTATAAGCGCGGGACGTTGTTTTTGCGGGATGTTGAGCGTATTACTCGCATTTTAATGGATTTCCATAATGACCGCCTGAAGGGGGGGATGCTGGGTCATAAAAAACGGATGGTTCAGTTTGTGATTGCGGGGAAAGCTCACCCGAAAGATGACCCTGGTAAGAAGGTGATCCGCGAGATTATTCATTTTGTTCGGGAACATAAGTTAGGCCGGCATATTGTGTTTATCCCGAACTATGATATTAATGTTTCGCGGATGATGGTTTCGGGTTGTGATGTTTGGTTGAATACGCCACGCCGGCCTCGTGAAGCTTCTGGTACTTCGGGTATGAAAGCTTCGATGAATGGGTTGTTAAATCTTAGTATTCTTGATGGTTGGTGGGATGAGGCGGATTATGTTCGCACCGGCTGGCCTATTGGGAATGGTGAGGTTTATGATGACCCGAATTATCAGGATGAAATTGAGGCGAATGCGCTTTATGATTTGCTAGAGCAAGAGGTTATTCCTCTGTTTTATGACCGCGATGAGGAGGGTATTCCTCGTAAGTGGGTGGCAAGAAGTAAGGATGCTGTTCGTTTAAATTGTCCGCATTTTAATACGGCTCGTATGGTGCGAGAATATGCGGAACGTGCTTATTTTGCGGCTAGTGATCGCTATGGGGCAATTGTTGAAAATCAATATCAATCTGCTCAAGAGTTGGCGAAGTGGAAGAAGCGTGTGTTTGAGCAATGGTATGATCTCAAGATTGAGGATATCGATATTGCTGAACCGGGCGATTTACTGGTTAACCAAACTATTCCGGTTAAGGCGCGGATTAATTTGGCCGGTTTGACTCCTAATGATCTGGAGGTGCAGTTGTATCAGGGGGCTATTGATGCTTCTGGTCAAATTGTACATGGGGTGCCGGTTGTGATGAATTTCCAAGGTAAGGATAATAGTGGCTTGGGAATTTATACGGCGAATGTTACTTATACTTCGTCGGGTTTGCAGGGTCTTTCTCTGCGCGTTTTGCCTCACAATCCTCTTTTGAGTAATCCTTTTGAAATGGGGTTGATTTTGTGGGCTTAGTTTGATTGAGTAGGTTTTTAAACCGCAGATGAACGCAGATGAACGCGGATGGTTCTTTTGTGTTTGTCTGTGGTTTTTTTTGTTAGGGGTTGGTTTGGTTGTTTGGGTTTGGGATGACTATGTAGCCGGTGGTTTGATCGCCTAATATGAGGTTTTTTTGGTGTCCCCAGTACCACCAATAGGCGGCTATGTAGGCGCAGATTAGGGCGTCTAGTTGGTCTTCTATGGCTTTGAGTTTTGGGCCGGTTTGTTTGGTCAGGTCGCTGAAGATTTCTAGGGGGTTTGTTGTTTGGTTTAGGTCGAGTTTTGGTTCTAATGTTGGTAAGGTTTTTAATACATGATTTTGCAGTTTTGTCAATTCTTTTTTGCGTTCTTCTAGGATTCCTTTTTTGTATTTTAAGATTTTGTTTAATCCAAATAAGTTGACTATGGCTGGGTGGGGGTAGACTTCGATTTGATACCGGCCTGGTTTTTGTGGTTCTATGGTTGGGGCGTGTATAAATCCTCTGTTTTCTAGGGCTATTCCTAGGGCTATTGTGCGGGTGGCGAAACGGCTATTTAAGTTCGCTGGATAGCAGCCGGCGTGATATTTTCCGAAGTGTTTATGGGCTAGTTTATCGGCTTGTCTCATCCCTGTTTGATTGTAGATTAATGTGGGGGCGTCTACTGCTATTAGGGCGGGTTCTGGTGTGGGGGTTTGGGTGTCTATCCATGTTAAGATATTCTCGATTTCTGCTATTCTGGTGATGTCTATTATTTGCAGGGTTTGTGCTTGGAATGTTAGGGAACATAGGCCGGTGGGGCCGGTTGTCCATCCGAAATCTAGGCCGATAAATTTCATTTTTTAGGTCTATTTTTTTTGTTAATTATACGCGAAACTGCCAAATAAGTTAACCAGCCGGCTAGTAAACTAATCATCACTGAGTTAACAAAGGGATGGATAGGTTTAGGGAGAAAAGGATATCTTAAAGGAGTATTTAAAACTGGGATTATAACTGGTTTATCTATGGGTAAATGTCCTGAACTACCGGCAATTGTAGAAGCAACACCAATACCGGCTGCTAAGGCTTGAATTTGGTTTTGTAGGCTTTTATCTCTTTCGGCTTCTTCTATTTCTACGATACCACGAATTGAGGCCAGGGATTGATCTAGTAAGCTTTTTCCATGTACAAAATAATCGCTTTTGTATTGGATTCTTTGTTGGTAGTAGGGTGCGGTTTCTTTGCCAAAGGTTTCTAAAAAACTTAAATCGGTGTAAAATGTGTTTTCCGGCAGCATTTTGCGGATTTCTTCTAGGGTTAGGAGGTAGTTTTTTGTATTAATAATTATTGTGTTTTTTTCGTGTTCTAAATCCCGCAGGTTTTGTGCTTGTTCTAGCGCCAATTTTGGTAAGCTTTTTACTTTTTCTTTTAAGCCGGATAGCAGATTTTCCGATAAATTGGTGTTTCTGTTGTTCGGGGCTACCAACTTATTACTCTGTGGGATAGCCTTTTCTATTTCACCTTTGTTCGGGCTTAGTAATTTATTAATTTCTGTAATAGTGTTTTCTATTTCTCCGTAGTTTTTATAAGTTGCTTCGTAATGTTTTTGATATTGCTTAAAGCTGGTGATGATTTTGTTTCGGTAGCAAAATAATTTTTGGAATTTTCCGTAACATTCCTCAAACTTTTTCCGGTGGTTGATGTCGGAAAATAGCCAGATTAAAATATGTTCGCGGGGGTTGAGGCTTTCGTATTCAAAAATTAGGCTTCCGAATAATCTGCCTTTATGTTTTAAAGGTGGGCGTTTTTCGGGGGCGGAAATGAGGTTTTCTAGGCAGAGTTTGGCGATGTCTTCTGCTTTTTCTTCGCTGGGGATGTCGGCGGTGATCAGCAGAGTTTGCCCAAGGGTACTTTGGATATTTTCAGAGAGAAAAATTCCGTCTGGATTAAGTTTTTCAAAGATTGAAATGGGCGTATTTCCATCTTTTTCGGGCCGGCGGATATTAAAGTAAAGCAAATAACTGTCATAGATGCGGCGTGGCTGAATGATAGCCGTGATTTTTATGGGTTTTTTCTCGCTGTTTTCCTCTTCAATTTCTACCTTTTTTTCAAATCCAATAAGTTCTTTTTTATGAAGGTTAATGATATCGCCTTCTGGTTCATTTCTAGGAATGTAGATATTTTTGAGGGGGCTATCTGCCGCTTCTTCTTCATAGCCATAAATTCTTAGACGAGTTAGGTTTGTTTTTAGTTTGTTTAAAATTTCATTGCATTTATGCCACAAATTTTCTGCACCCTCAACAGGTTTATTTTCTGCGGTGAGGCTGTCTCGCAGTTGATAGGCAAATAAATGGAGGTTGGGTGCAGAAACTTTATTCATATTCTAGGGTTTTGATGATTTTTTCTAGGGCTTCTTTCAAGTAGGTGATGATAGGTTTAGGCGTTGATTCTGCTGAGTTTAAAGGTTGAATTTCGGCAGCTTTGTCTGGTGCCGGTGCTGTTATGTTAAAATTGGGGAATTGTGTTGCTTCTTTTTCGTCTGGTGCCGGTGTTGTTATGTCCCTTAAACCATCAAACTTAGCCCAAATATCACCATGATTATCATTCCATTGTTGAATTTTTGTTACAGCATTGTCGATATCGTTGACAGATAAAACGGCAATTTCTTGAAATAAGGCTTTTAATGATTGTAATTCTTCCGAGGTTAAAATAGGGGGTTCGGCTAACAGTAATTGTAAAAACTGTTTGATGACGGCTTGGGTTCTGGGGTTCATAGTTGGAAAAAACTAGAAGTCTTTGATTTTAATTATATCATTTTTACCAAACAAGCACCGGCTCCTCTGGTTGAAGTGCCGATGCGGGGATGTTTTAGCCAACGGCACAAAAAGGAGCCCAATATTGGGATTTACTAAAAGGCTTGTAAGTGTCAGAGTTCCGATAGAGTTTGTCTATCATAGGATTTTTGATTTCAGGATTTATATCTACCCTCTCTAACCATTCCAAAAAATCTTTTGTCTCCACATCCCTTAGCCATTTCTGCGCCTCATTCATTACCAAATTAACCGGCTTATTACCTTGGTTTTTCTCCAAATCATCGTAAAACCTGATAGCTAAAATCGCTGAAGAAAAATCATAAACCGCCCATAAAGTATTGACAACACTACCAGAACCGGCATATAAAAAACCTGTGGCTAAACTAATGTATCCTTGGGTTTTAGAGCTAAAATCACCTAAGCCGGTTTCACAGGCAGAAAGCATCACTAAATTGCATTTTCGCAAGTCATAGTTAAACAATTCCCAGAGACGGATACATTTTTCTAAGTCAACTGTTGTGCCATCTCGCCACTCCATAAACCGGTGTTCACTTGATTTTAAGCCACCCCCACCGGCTCGCAAAACGGCACCGGCTAAAATAATCGCAGTTTGCCAGTTTTCAAAGCTAAAACTGCCGTGACAAGAAAAATGCAGCCACTCTTTATCTTTTAAACGATCCCTTGTTATCGCTTTTTTTGTGGCATCTTTCCGCAATAGCACTTCTCTGGGCGTAAATTTGCTTTGAATGGCGCTTACTTCTACCTCCGTATAGTCTAAATCTTCTGTGGGGTTAGCAATGCCAAATAAGTTTTGTAGGGCAAAATTTTGAGTTTGATTTTGCTGTTTTTGGTTTTTGATTCTGACAGCCAAAATTTGACAGCTTGGTGCATAGCGTACTCCCTGCGGGAAACGATCTATCAAGTAAGTTATTTTATTTTCTGCGGTGTTTTTGTTGGCAAGTTTTAAGGCGTGCAACGGAAACATATTTATGAAACTGTCGCACACTAAAATAACTTGGGTGTATTTGGGTTTTTGCGGGTTTTCTTCTGGAATCTCGGCTAAAATCTCGTCTATGCAGATAGTTTTGGCGAGGGTTTCCAGGCGTTGATCTAAATTGTTAAGCCATTGTTTTTTATCTTTTTTGTAAGCGTCGAGATACTCATCTTTAAAGGCATTTAAGGCTTGTAATTCTTCAGTGGATGAGTGCCAGTGACGGGGTGCGTGGTTTTTGGTAATGATGAAAACGTGAAAACTTTCATTGCTGAGATGCCATTCTAAAATCACTGTGGAATCATCCAGTAAAGCGGTGATGTCTGCAAACTTGATATGGGCGACTTTTTGGGTGAGGATAAATTCAGGATCTTTTGGGGTGATTTCTTGCTGGATAAAGTCTTGTAATTCTTGTTGGAGGGCAACTAAAATTTGTTGGGGATTTTCGGTTTGTTGTGGCGTGGTAGCGCTGAGTTGCCGGCTGCCGGTGGGGTTATTTTCGTCTGTGGTGGGGTTTGATAATTCTGTGCGGAAAGTTTGGCTGAGTCGCTGTTGCTCACTGACAATTTGCCCGCGTAAGTTGTCGAGTTTTTTGAGGATTTCTGGTGAAAAGTCGCCTCTGGGGTAAACGTCGCGGTTAACAAGTAATTCAACTAAACTGCGAGCTTTGTTGCGTTCAATAGTTTCGATGGCTAGTTCTATTTTACCTGCATTGATGCAGGCTTGAATCATGTTGTTATAGATATAGAGGGAATCTTCTAAAAATTTCTGTTTATCTTGTTCTGTTTTTTCCCAATTACGGAGAATTTCAACGGCTTCTATGGCATCGCCGTAACCTTTTATGGCATCTTCCCAGCGTTGATTTTCAAAGCCGGTGTTTCCTAAATTTCGCCCTACTCTGAGGCAATCAAGAGGATAGCCGATGGGGGTGAAGATTTCTAGGGCTGAGTGTAAGCCACGAATTAGTAAGTCAATTTTTCCTAAATATCCATAAGTATATGCTAAATTTTCTTGAGTAATTGCCCAATCTTCAGGATAGGCATGAGGGGTGCGTACTTCCAAAGCAGCTTGATAGCATTTTCTAGCCTCTTGAAGATTCTCACTGCGCTTGCCTTCTATTCTATCTCTATAAGCATTTCCCAAATTCTGTTGTGTCATTGCCCAGTTTTGAGGATAAGCATGACGGGTGCAGACTTCCAAAGCAGCTTGATAGCATTTTCTAGCCTCTTCGAGATTCTCACTGCGCTTGCCTTCTATTCTGTTTCTGTAAGCAGCTCCCAAATTATGTTGCGTCATTGCCCACTTTTCAGGATAGGCATCACGGGTGTAGACTTCCAAAGCAGCTTGATAGCATTTTCTAGCCTCTTCGAGATTCTCACTTCGCTTGTCTTCTATTGTGTAACTGTAAGCAGCTCCCAAAATAATTTGCGTATTTGCCCAATTTTCAGGATAGGCATCACGGGTGTAGAGTTCCAAAGCAGCTTGACAGCATTTTCTAGCCTCTTCGAGATTCTCACTGCGCTTGCCTTCTATTCTGTCAATGTAAGCACCCGCCAAATTATTTTGCGTCATTGCCCACAGTATAGGATAGGCATCACGGGTGTAGACTTCCAAAGCAGCTTGACAGCATTTTCTAGCCTCTTCGAGATTCTCACTTCGCTTGCCTTCTATTCTGTAACTGTAAGCAGCTCCCAAAATAATTTGCGTATTTGCCCAATTTTCAGGATAGGCATCACGGGTGTAGAGTTCCAAAGCAGCTTGACAGCATTTTCTAGCCTCTTCGAGATTCTCACTGCGCTTGCCTTCTATTCTGTCAATGTAAGCACCCGCCAAATTACAGTGCGTCATTGCCCACAGTACAGGATAGGCTTCGCGGCTAAAAACCGTTAAAGCATTTTCATACCCGGCAATTGCTATCTCTAAATTAATAGCTCGGTTGCCTAGCGGGAATTGGTCAATTAAGGTACTAAAATTCAAAATATATACAGCAGTTAATACCGCTTTATTTTGCTCCTCCTTGCCTAGTGTTTCCTGACTCCACGAGCGCCAAATCTTCAGTAAAACCCAATCTAATTTATCCAAATTTGCCTTCAGTATAGGATAGACAATTTGCCGCCGATTGTCACTACTATCTCCACTACTATCTAAAGTTGTCTGCCATACCTGCATCAAAAAGTTAAACTTATCCTCCACCGATACGGGAGTATAATTATTTAATTGCCCTGCTAAATTTCTTAACCTAATTGCCTCATTTGTATTTCCCCGGTTTTCCATCAGTTGAGCTACTGCTTTCATTGCTTGCAAAAAATCGGTATCTAGCAATTCTGGTTTTGACTGCAAAAGCTGTTTTTCTCCTTCTCCGCTTTGGCATTCCAGCAAGTCTGCAATCAATATAAGATATTCTTCACTGTTGTTCATAGTGACACCGGCACCAGGATGATATTAATTATTGCATAAGTTGAGTTTTTGGGGTGGGTTTTTCGTGTAGATGCCGGTTTGTGCCGGTGGTTGTTATCGTATAGATGCCGGTGGGGGTTTGCCGATTTGTGTCGGTGGTTGTTATCGTGTAAATGCCGATTCTAGCTTTTATTTAAAAATACCCCAACCAAAACCACCATGAACCCAGTTATCCTCAACCTAGAAAACGTCGAATTAACCGACGAACAATTTTACAAAATCTGCCGAAACAACGAAAACTGGAAACTCGAACGCACAGCAAAAGGAGAAATCATCATCATGTCACCCGTAGGCGGAATTAGCGGCGGAAGAGAAGCCGGTTTTATAGCAAAATTATGGTTATGGAATGACCAAACAAAACTAGGAATTGTTTTCAGTTCCTCCACCATATTTCGCTTACCAAAAGGCGGTGATCGTTCCCCCGATTGCGCTTGGATATCCCTAGAAAGATGGCAAACCTTAACCCCCCAACAACAAGAAAGCTTCCCCCCAATATGCCCCGATTTTGTCATAGAATTACGCTCAAAAACCGACAGCCTTAAACCCCTCCAAGAAAAAATGCAAGAATACCTAAACAGCGGCTTAAAACTAGGCTGGCTAATCAATCCTCAACAGCAACAAGTAGAAATTTATCGCCCCAACACTCAAACCGAAATTCGCCAATTACCCACAACTTTATCAGGAGAAGAAACCCTCCCCAACTTTACCCTAGAAATTCCCGAATTTTAAATATTCAAAATACCCAGATATCAGATAAAAGCCGGGGTGAATATCAGCAGGTTAAAACCGGCAACATTTTTCCTTGCAATTAAAACCCCCCGCGAAATTCCCAATGTCCCATTATTGATATACTAAAAAAACGAAAAAACCAGAAACAAACAACAATGGCAAAACAGCGTGTACTCTCCGGCGTACAACCCACCGGCAACTTACATTTAGGCAACTACCTCGGCGCCATCCGCAACTGGGTAGACGGACAAAACCAGTACGACAACTACTTCTGCGTCGTAGACTTACACGCCATCACCGCCCCCCACAACCCCGCCACCCTCGCCAGCGACACCTACACCATCGCCGCCCTATACCTCGCCTGTGGCATCGATTTACAACACTCCACCATATTCATACAATCCCACATTCCAGCCCACGCAGAACTAACCTGGCTATTCAACTGCATCACCCCCATCAACTGGCTGGAAGACATGATCCAATTCAAAGAAAAAGCCATCAAACAAGGGCAAAACGTAAACACCGGCCTCCTAGATTATCCCGTCTTAATGGCCGCTGATATACTATTATATGAACCCGATAAAGTGCCGGTTGGAGAAGATCAAAAACAACACATCGAATTAACCCGCGATATTGTAGACAGATTTAACCATTTATTCGCCACCCCAAAAGAACCCGTTTTAAAATCACCCGACGCCTTAATACGCAAAGACGGCGCACGAGTAATGAGTTTAACAGACGGCACCAAAAAAATGTCAAAATCCGATCCTTCCGAACAAAGCCGCATCAACTTACTCGACACGCCCGACGAAATCGCCAAAAAAATTAAACGCTGCAAAACCGACCCCATACGCGGCTTAACCTTCGATGACCCAGACCGGCCCGAAGCGAGAAACCTACTAACATTATACATGATATTGTCTGGCAAAACAAAAGAGGAAGTAAGCGCCGAATGTGCAGACATGGGATGGGGACAATTCAAACCATTACTAACAGAAACCACCATCCAAGCCCTCCAACCAATTCGGCAGAAATATAAAGAAGTAATGGACGAAAAAGGCTATCTGGAAAACATCTTAAAAGAAGGCAGAGAAAAAGCCGCCGAAGTCGCCAACGCAACCCTAACCAAAGTCAAAAAAGCAATGGGATATTCCTTGCCGGTGTAACCCAAAAAACCAAAGTGGGGCAGGCATCTTGCCTGCCTTTGATTGAGGCATCTTGCCTGCCTTTGATTGAGGCATCTTGCCTGCCTTTGATCGGCTTTTTTGGAAATATCTAACAGAAATCTACAAAGAAACCCCGTTTATGATTTCAACGTCTGTAAGTTTCGTTGAACCAAAACTCGGTAAAATCCCTATACCGTAAAAAAACCTAAAATTTCCATGATACAAACACCACCGGCACCCACAAATCGATTTCGTCAAGCCATCCGCAACAAAGAATTCCTGATTACCGCCGAAATTACCCCCCCAAAAGGCGGCGACTTTTCCCATACAATAACCGTCGCCAAACCCCTCAAAAATCGCGTCCATGCCGTCAATATCACCGACGGAAGCCGGGCAGTCATGCGGATGTCTTCCCTCGCCGCCTGCGCGATTTTACATCAACACGGCATCGAACCCATCTGTCAATTTGCCTGCCGTGACCGCAATAAAATTGCATTACAAGCCGACTTAATGGGCGCCCATGCTTTAGGAATTCGCAACATATTAGCCCTCACCGGCGACCCCGTAAAAGCAGGAGATCATCCCGATGCTAGACCTGTTTTTGAATTAGAATCAGTGCGTTTATTAAAATTAATAGATAAACTCAATCAAGGCTTTGATAGCAACGATAAAATCCTGCCTGATGGAAACCTAGATTTATTTGCCGGTGCCGCCATCGATCCACAAAGTCCAAGTTGGTCAGGATTAAAAGGCCGGTTTGAGAAAAAAATAACAGCCGGTGCCCAATTTTTCCAAAGTCAATTAGTTTGTGACTTTGACCGGCTCGAAAAATTTATGAATTACATAGCAGCCGGTTCAGACAAACCAATTTTAGCCGGCATCTTCTTAATTAAATCCGCAAAAAACGCCCAATTTTTAAACAAAAACGTCCCCGGTATCAGCATACCCCAAGACATCATAGATCGCCTAGCTCAAGCCCAAGATCCCCTCCGAGAAGGCATGAAAATAGCCGCCGAACAAATACAAATGGCAAAACAACTTTGTCAAGGCGTACATTTGATGGTAATTAAACGCGAAGACTTAATCCCAGAAATATTAGACATGGCAGGAATAGCGCCGGTAGACAGTATGTAGTTGCGCTTCAGCGCTCTTTCATACATACCCCAACAAACAAAGAGCGAGGCATAAAAAACCCCGCTCTAAAAACTCAAAAACTAAACATCAACAAAAAACTTACTTAGTAAGTTTCAACGTGCCAACGTTCAGCCTTCCGCATTTGTTTTTGGTAATCCAACCAATTCACATCAAACTTACCAGCAGCATTCGATAAACCTTCATCGATACCGCCTTCCATACCCTTCAAACCGCAGATATAGACATGAGTATTCGGCTTTTGAATTAACTGCCACAACTCATCAGCATTTTCTTGAATGCGATTTTGCAGATACATCTTACCGCCTTGAGCATTCTTTTGTTCGCGGCTAATCGCATAAGTCAAGCGGAAATTATCAGGGTACTTAGACTGCAACTCCTCCAACTCATCCTTATAAAGAACATTTGGAGTATAAGCCACACCAAAGAACAACCAAGCCAAACCTTTAAACTTGTAATTCTCGTGTTGTTCCTTAAACATCCGCCACAAGAAAGCGCGGAAAGGAGCAATCCCCGTGCCAGTAGCCATCATAATAATGTTAGCTTCCGGGTCTTCCGGCAACAACATTTCCTTACCAACCGGCCCAGTAATCTTCACCTCATCGCCGACATTAAGGCTTGTCAAATAAGTAGAACAAACCCCATAAACCGGCTCGCCACTTTCAGGATGCTTGTACACCAACTGACGGACACACAAAGAAACCGTCTTATCATCCACATCATCCCCATGACGAGTCGAGGCAATAGAATACAGCCTTAACTTGTGAGGTTTGCCATTTTTATCAGTACCAGCCGGGATAATGCCAATACTTTGACCTTCCAAATATCGTAAATTTCCAGCAGAGAGGTCAAACTTCAGATGGCGGACAGTACCTTCCCCACCCTCACGAACCAACTCCTCATTAGACAAACACTTACCCAGGTAGGGATTGTTCGGCTTGTAGAGATTAACAGGAATATCAGCTTTATGCTTCGCTTGAGTCATAGGCTTGGTTTTTTCCTCTGGCAAATTAGCCTCAACAGCCGGTTTTGATGCCGGTTGTGATTGACCATTTCCCTCGCTAACAGCACCTAGGGGCCGAATACTGACAATCTGGCCACCCAGCCGAGTAAGACGGCGCATTTCCTGATTCATGCGGTCATAAGGCACAGTGATAAACACACTGCCACTGCGGCGGATAGGGGGAACCATATTATCCGACACCGCATTCTGGCTCAGACCTACCACTTCGTAGACATAGAAGCGGCTACCAGACACAGAATTGGCTGCGGCTCCCACAGCATTTGGATTAAACATCGCTTACTCTTCCCTCACCTTAACGGGTAACTCACTCTGTTAATGTAACGATTGAGTCAATTTTAATTATTTTTAAGACGCAATTAACCTTACCATAGCTACAGCAGTTCAAATAACTAACAAACCCAACACCTTGTAGGCGTAACCCCCGTCTGGTAAAATCAACCTCACCACTTAGTATTAAATACTTAACTAGCGGAGAGTAGAGCCTTTTCAGCAAAGCCATAGCGCTCAAGCGCGGTTGCTTGCAATAGGCATCTGCAAATCCCAAAAGGTTGAGTTTTTCGTAGCTTGTAGCAAACAAAGCTGCACAACCGGCGGAACGGGAGTCTCAGCAGAGACACTCGTACTTGCAGAGCTAGGGACAAAGTTAGGAAATAATCTTTATCGACAGAGGGAATCTATGACCAGTAAGCCGGATCGCGTGGTTTTAATTGGCGTAGCCGGAGACTCCGGTTGCGGGAAATCCACATTTTTGCGCCGCATTACAGACCTATTTGGTGAAGAACTCGTCACCGTCATTTGCCTTGACGACTACCACAGCCTAGACCGCAAACAGCGCAAAGAAACAGGCATCACCGCACTTGACCCCAGAGCCAACAACTTTGACCTCATGTACGAGCAAATCAAAGCGCTCAAAAACGGTCAAAGCATCAACAAACCCATCTACAATCACGAAACCGGCGAAATCGACCCCCCCGAAGTGGTAGAACCCAACCACATCGTAGTCGTAGAAGGACTGCATCCCCTCTATGACGAACGGGTACGCTCTTTGCTCGACTTCAGCGTTTACCTCGACATCAGCGACGACGTAAAAATCGCCTGGAAAATCCAGCGCGACATGGCAGAGCGCGGCCACCGCTACGAAGACGTACTCGCCGCCATCAACGCCCGCCGGCCCGACTTCAGCGCCTACATCGAACCGCAAAGAGAACACGCCGATGTCGTCATCCAAGTGTTACCCACTCAACTGATTTCTGACGACAAAGAAGGCAAAATCCTCCGCGTTCGTCTCCTGCAAAAATTTGGTGTCGAAGGCTTCGAGCCCGTCTACCTCTTTGATGAAGGCTCCACCATCAACTGGACTCCCTGCGGACGCAAACTCACCTGCTCTTGGCCCGGTATCAAAATGTACTACGGCCCCGATGCCTACTACGGCCACGAAGTCTCCGTGCTCGAAGTCGATGGTCAATTCGATAACCTCGAAGAAGTCATTTATATTGAAGGCCACCTCAGCAACACCAACACCAAATACTACGGTGAAATGACCCACCTGTTGCTGCAACACAAAGAATATCCGGGTTCCAACAACGGCACCGGCCTATTCCAAGTGCTCACCGGCCTGAAAATGCGAGCAACCTACGAGCGTTTGACCGCCAAAGAAGCTAAAATCGCTGCCAAAGTTTAATCTCTGGCGCAGCATCGTAGGAGCGGGTTCTCCTAGAACCGTGCAACCAGCAAAAAGGCCGGTGAATCCGCCCCTACATCCCCCGCGAGAGCAAGGCCGCTTCTCGCGTTTTTATTTGCTTTTTTCTGAAAATTTTGCACTCATACCAAATCCAATTTAACGTTCCGCTTTAGTGGGGCAGGCATCCTGCCTGCCTAAAGGCTGCGGTTGAAAAAACCCCCATCCAGAAAAAGACCCCATCGCCATTGGATCTGGTATCAAACCGCAAAACAACAAAAAAACCCCCACTAAATCGGATCTGGCATAAATTCTTCCCAAAGGCAGAAAATCTAAAGAAACTCCCACAATCCAACCAATCCAGCAAATAAATCGCCTACCCTCTAAATAGCAACGCTTCATCTTCACTTCAAGCGCGTTTAGAGCATTATGGCAATTTCTATAAAAACACCCTTCAAAACCGAACCGGCAAAACAACCAAACCTTAACCAAACAGAAATTATCACCCTCGACGTCAGCGGAATGCGCTGCGCCGGCTGCGTCAAAGCCGTAGAACGCCAACTCACACAACAAACAGGCGTCCTTTCGGCCAACGTCAACCTAGCCATGCAAATTGCCCGTGTTGAAGTCCACACCGGCACCATTGACCCCACAAACTTAGCCGCAACCCTAACCCAAAACGGTTTTCAAAGCTACCCCCGCCTCTCCAACTCCCACACCAGCCAAACCGAAACCAAAAACCGCACCCGCAAAGAAATACAAAAACAAATTTATCAACTCATAACCGCCGGTTTCCTAATCCTTCTTTCTGGAATCAGCCATTTACAATCAATTGGTCTGAACATTCCTTTTTTCCACAACATCTGGTTTCACTGGGGACTAGCCACCCTCACCCTTTTAGGCCCAGGACGTTCTATCTGGCTGGATGGAGCCAAAGCTATTTGGCGCAAAGCACCCAACATGAATACACTAGTCGGTTTAGGGGCCACCGGCTCCTATCTGGCAAGCTGCATTGCCCTTTTATTTCCCTCATTAGGATGGGAATGCTTTTTTGACGAGCCGGTGATGCTTTTAGGTTTTATCCTCCTCGGACGAACCCTAGAAGCCACAGCCCGAAGACGCGCCAATTCTGCCATTGAATCACTCTTAAATTTACAACCACCCACCGCCAGACTAATTACCAATCCCAGCCAAACAAGCACTCAAGAAACCCTAGAAATTCCCATTGATCGTATTCGCGTTGGGGAATGGGTACAAGTCCTCAGCGGCGAAAAAATTCCCGTTGATGGCCAAGTCGTAGCCGGCACCTCCACCGTCAATGAATCAATGCTCACCGGCGAATCACTCCCCATCCTCAAACAACCAGGAAGTACCGTAACCGCCGGCACCCTCAACCAAGGATCTCCCCTTACCATTGTTGCCACACACACCGGCACCGATACAGTCCTTGCCCAAATCATTCAGCTAGTCGAAGAAGCCCAAACCCGAAAAGCCCCCGTCCAAAAACTTGCCGATACCGTCGCCGGCTATTTTACTTACGCCGTCATGGCCACCGCTTCCCTCACCTTTCTATTTTGGGAGTTGGCCGGTACAAAAATTTGGCCCCAAGTTCTCCATCATGCCACTCAAATTAACGCTTCCCACACACACCCCACCCTTGACAATTCCCCACTTTTATTAAGTTTAAAACTAGCCATCGCCGTATTAGTCATCGCTTGTCCCTGTGCTTTAGGACTAGCCACCCCAACCGCTATACTTGTTGGCACCGGCACCGGTGCAGAACGCGGTCTTTTGATACGCGGTGGCGATGTTTTAGAAAAAATCCATCAAGTCGATACCGTAATTTTTGACAAAACCGGCACTCTCACCACCGGTCAATTTACCGTCACCGATATCTGGCCGGTTCACCCCCATTTAGATGATTTAATTCCCAGCCCAGAATTTATCGAAAACTTAAAAAACCTTCCTACCGCCAATCTCTCATTTCTCCCCACACCCGAAAACTTAAAACTCCTTCAACTCGCAGCCACAGTCGAAAGTGGGGCCAACCACCCCTTAGCTCAAGCAATTTTAGACACCGCCCGCAATTTGCAAATACCTTTATTAAACGCTGTCGATTTTTCCGAACAGGCCGGTTTTGGCGTAGCCGCATTTGTCGAGCAAAAACCAGTCATTTTAGGAACAGCCGCTTGGTTAACTAAACACGGCGTTTCAATTTCCAGCCAAACCGAAAAAAATGCCGAAAATTTAGCCAAACAAGGCAAAACCGTCGTTTATTTAGCCGTTGGTTCTGAATGCACCGGCCTGATTGCCTGTAGCGATCAACTCAGAAGCGATGCCAAAACCACAGTAGACTCCTTAAAGCAAATGGGACTAGCCGTGATGTTGCTCAGCGGCGACCGTTTAGAAGTAGCTTTGCAACTGGCTTTACAGTTAGGGCTAACACCGGCAGAAGTCAAAGCAGGTATTCGTCCTGATGGTAAAGCCGCCGTAATTGAAAACTTACAAACCCAAGGCCGGCGGGTGGTAATGGTTGGAGATGGCATTAATGATGCACCGGCCTTAGCAGCAGCCCACGTTGGGATCGCTTTACATTCAGGCACAGGCGTTGCGGTAGACACCGCTGGGATCGTTCTGGTGCGAGATTGTTTAATGGATGTAGTGCAATCAATTCAACTGAGCCGGCGTACTTTGATCAAAATTCGGCAAAACTTATTCTGGGCCTTGATTTATAACATTTTGGCGATTCCTGTGGCTGCCGGTGTGCTTTTGCCGATGTTTGGTTTTTCCCTGAGTCCATCGGTTGCCGGTGCTTTGATGGCCTTTAGTTCCGTCAGTGTGGTTAGCAATTCTCTGTTTTTGCGCTCAAATTGAACTAGCATCTCAGCCACAACCGTTTTCTGAACTTTAAAATCTAAAATCTAAAATCCCCAACAATGCCCCCTGTGTTTCTGTTGCTTGATGGTTAAGGCATACAAGCTACAAATAAATGGGGGGCTTTTGAGGGAGCGAAGAAATTTACAAAGATTAACTAACGGTACTTTCGACCAAATGCCATTGACGGTTATGTTCGATAGCGTACTGGATCAGGTTAAACATTTGCCGGCAGTGATTGTCAGCGTGCAAAGGCAATTCTTCGTTTTTTAAGAGAAAATTCATCTTTATGGCTTCATTGTCATCCACTGGCCGGTCAATGATCACTTCCACCGTCACCAGCTTGGAAAAAGTCACTTGGCCGGGGGTTTCACGCGCCATCAGGTAGTCGCCAGTGTCGTATATAATCCCACAATGGCAGGATTCAAGAATATCGATGACTAATTGCCTCAAGCGATCAATCGGAACCGCAACCACAAACAAACCAGTGTAGCGAGCCATAGGCAAATCCCCCAGACACAATATAAAAATCTACCCGATCATAGCGAACACAGACCGCCCTACCAAGGGTTTTATGCCTGACTTATGCCGGAGCTCGTTTCAAAAACTAAGTTATTTTTGATAATATGCTAATATCTTGATCTAATAGCGAAGGCCGGCAAAAAGCTTATCTTTAATTTACCTGCCTGCACGGAGCAGCAACTCTAGGGCAGTTTACCTCCCAGCTACCTTCTGTCCTCCAACCTTAGCTATCTCCCCCATTGCCTACGAGAGCGCTATGCTTGTTGTAGTTTGGGATAAGTTACCTGGCAGTCAATTAGATGCAGATTTGCTTTTTCTGCTCTAGTCTAATTAGCAGGTTTTGGAACCCACCCCCTCTATAACGGGGATTTGAGGTTTCCGCTTATTTTGGCGGCACTCAATTTTTTCTTGGCTGAGAGGGTGAGGCGCAAAAGTTATGGTATTTCGGTTATTGTGCGGGTATCCCAACCAAAAACCACTTGCCAAAAGTACAGCTTTTGCGATAAAAGAATAGAAGGTAGCTTCCAGACCACCGGATCATCTACGCTATTGTCAAAAAGTGGAACTGAGAAGCATCGTCTGCAAAGTATTTGCAAAATTTAATCATGGTTAAAGCTTTTATGAGCCAGCAGGTTGTTCACCCGATGGAGAAGTTTCAGCGTCAGGTGCGCTCTCTCGTTGAAAAAAAGATTCTGAAGCCAACGGATAGTCTTTGGAAAATTTCTCTACTCTATGGGGATGAATGGCCCTATTGGAAAAACGAATTGCAAGAATTTGACTTCTCTATGCAAGATCCCGTTAGTATGTTGCTGGCGGTTGAAACTTGGGAAGATGAAGAGTAAAGCTTGCCCAGAGCCTTTGCACAGCTTAAGCCTTTACAAACACGCCGCTAAAGCTTTAGAAAGTTCGCGGGCTGTTTGGTAGCGATTGCTAGGTTTAGGTTCTGTTACGCGGTCAATAACGCTTCGCAGTTGTGGTGTAATCGTGGGGACTTTCTCCACATTAAACCGATATTCTTGTTCTCGCCGTCCGTAATACTGGTGAGGACTTTGGCCGGTTAGTAAAAAAATTAGTGTCGGGCCAATTGCGTATAAATCAGACTGCGTAAGGGGTTGACCTCTGTTTTGTTCTGGGGCGCTGTAATCAGGAGCGCCGATGCGCGTCCCTAAAGGAGTGCCAATTTCTTTGACTGCACCAAAATCAAGAACCACAACGCGATTATCGATGTGGCGCACCATTAAATTTGCCGGTTTGATATCGCGGTGAATAATGGGGGGAATTTGACTATGGATGTAGTCTAATACCTCACAGGTTTGAATCATCCATTCAATGGCAATTGCCGGCAAAACCGGCCCGCGTTCATAAATTTTTCTTTCTAAATCCTGACCATGAATTAATTCCATAGCCAGGTATTTTTTATTTTCTTCCACGAAAAAGTCAAAAAACTTAGGGATTCCGGCGTGGTTAAGCCCTTGCAAAATCCGAGCCTCGCGTTCAAAAAGTTCGCGGGCTTTGGCAATTTTTGCCATATCGGCATTCATTTCTTTAACCACCAACAACTGCGGCGGCTTGCCTTTAGTGGTGGGGCGCTCACAGGCTAAATAGGTAGTGCCCATCCCGCCTTTTCCCAAAGTTCGTAAAATCAAATATTGGTGAATGGTGCGCTCTACTTTCACCGGCGCTCCACAATGAATGCAAAATAAATTACCAGGGGGGTTGCCGCTATGAGTGCAACCAGGGCTGCTAATTTCCAAGCGCAAAATCGGCCCGCCCTTGGCCAATTCAATCAAAATCCCATCTGAAACAACGCTTTGAGAAACCCGGTTGCCATTAATAAAAGTACCGTTCGTACCATGATTAACCAGCAACCATTTGTCATCCTCCGTTAGGCGTAATTCCGCATGAAAACGAGAAACCAGCAAATCATCAATCACCACTTGATTATCTGGTGACCGGCCAATACGAATCACTGGCTCGTTATCAAAATGCCACTGCTGGATAACTTTTTGTGTTGGCCGGTCTAAAAGAGTTAGAGTACGCACGCGCCCGATTTCAATCCAAAGGTACTAATTTGTTATCGTCTCCAAAACCAGACAAACAAACCTTAAGCTTTCCCTGGCTGAACTCGCGCCCGAATTAAAATAGCCGTGATATTATCGTGGCCGTTATATTGGTTAGCGAGATCAATAAGCTGCCGGACACCAGTTTCCAGACTGGTATCTGGGCTGAGATAAGGTTGCAAGTGTGTTTGCCAGTGCTGTTCTAATAAATCATTATCCGTGAGTCCATCAGAAGCAAGAAGCAACAGAGTATCTTCTTGCAATTCAAAAAACTGGACATCAGGATGGACAAAATCTTCTCCGCGTGGCCCTAAAGCTTGGGTAAGTTGGTAAGCATCAGGACGAGAGTAAGCCGTCTGGGCGTCAACACCTCGTTTAATTTCCCGCTGTCCGACTTCGTGATCTACCGTCAATTGTTTGAGGCCGTGCCGACGGGTTAGGCTATAAAGCCGACTATCTCCAACGTGAGCCACCGCTAACTGAGAATCTTGCACCAAAGCTAACACAAGGGTAGTTCCCATCCGCCCGCTGCCAGAACTCATTTCTTTCTGGTTAATTTCATAGATAGCCTGGTTTGCCTGTTTGACACCGAGACTGATTTCCGCTTCGCTGGGGAATTGATCGCCGCACTGGCCTTGAAAATAGCCTCTGAGAGTCTCCGTTGCCATTGCGCTTGCGACTTCACCCCCGGCGTGTCCCCCCATACCGTCGCACAAAATATAAAGACAGCGAGCGTGAATATTGCGTTTTTGAGGAGTTTGCAACGTATTTATAAGTGTTTCGATGCCAAAAAAATCCTCGTTATGGTCGCGCTGCTTTCCTATATCTGTAGCTCCAGCACTTTCTATAGATACCACTTGCAATGGTAGTATAATAGTAGGCATATCGTCGTCGAGATCATCGTCAGGGTCAATTGCCAGAGGGGCTGTATGTTCGAGTTCATCTGAGATAGCATCAAGCCCTTCTCGCAATGTATCAATGTCTTGCACTTTGCCTTCGGTCATGTCGGCAAGCAATGCTGTTACAGAGCCCAATTGTGTACGCTGGGACTGCTGAAAGAACCATTCCCACAACCCGCCTAATTCTTGTAGGGTTAAAACAGTATGGGGTTTTTCGGGATACAGACGTTGCAGACAAAGATTGCCGCCTTCATCGACTCGGAGATTTTGTATTTCGAGTAAACTTTGCCGGTGTTGGGGGGAAAGCGCCTCCCAAAGATCCATCATTTTATAAAGCCAGCCTAAAAGGTTAATTGGCCCATTTTTGTCATTGCCCCACTCCTGTGAAAGCAAGGGTAAATGGGAGCGATCTTGGAGAACCAAAACTGTAATTTCTTCCTCTGTCCAAGCATCGTGAATTACTGGCAGGTTTCTTTGTAATTGGGGTAAAGCAGATAAATAAGATTGAGCGAGTTTCGGAATTGCCCAAACTTCCACACTATTTGCAAGTTGTTGTGATGGGTTTAAGGAAACGCGGGAAGCGACCACAGCAGCTAAAGGAGAAAGCAGGTAGGGCTTACAATCTAAAACCCGTACCTCAATTTCCGATTCGGCGGCATCTTGGGGGGGCAAGACTTCGAGAAGTTTGTAACGCCGTTGGGGGTCTAAAAATTCTTGTTTAAAAATAGAGGGTGAGGTTGGGGAAGAAACCGGCTCTGTCTCTGATGATTCTACCGGCTCGGTTTGAGGAAGTTGGAATTCTTCGGGTTCGGCAAAACGGGGTTGAAAGACTGTAGGTTGGCCGGTGGTGACAACGGGTAAGTTTAATATTTCGGTGGTTTCTTCGTCTTCAAAATCGCTCGGCTCTTGGGAAGTCTCGGTTTCTACCTCTGGCGGTGCGGTTTCTGCTGTTGGTTCTATGTTGTCGAGTTCCAGTGTCGAGGCCGAAAACGGTTCAACTTCATCGGCATCAGAGACGGCGGGTAATTCTTGAGTGGAGGTGGGTGCCGTATCTAAGGAGATAAAGACCGGCGTAGAGGTAAGGGGGGCCACATCGGGGGCTAACTGCTGGGTAAAGGTGGCCACCGGCGCACCGGAAATTACTGCCAGCCAAACGGTTCCAACCATTTCACCGCAGCTTTGACAGTCGAGAGCGTCTAGCGGCACTTTTGTTTGACAGGTGGGGCAAGTTTTTTGAGTTAGAGAGGTGCCGCACTTTTGACAAAAGTTGTTTGTGATCGGGTTGTGGAAATGACACTGAGGGCAGACAAGCATTTTGGGATGTGTTTTTGCGATTATTGTAACTGCGTTTCAGCCGGGGCATTAAAAAATGCCGTTTTCAGCGGCTTGCTTGGAGCGTGCGAGCCGGTCACGGTTGGCCTTTGTTTTCCTCTGCGTGCACCTTTTTTCTAAAATATGCGGCAATTCGACGGCTGGAATTTCGGCCCCGGAGTGATTAGTTTTTATTGTATCGTTCGAGAGACTCAGCCCCGACTTTTAGGGGAAGTGTTTTGGCGCTTGTTGAGGTTGGGGTTTTTTTTTTGAGAAAATCGCCGCCGACAGGCTTTGAGGGTGCCGGTTTGGATACAAGCTGCTGAAGAAGTTTAATTTCTGCGGGGGTTAAGTCTCGCCACTGTTCAGGTTGCAGGTTTCCTAGTTCTAAGGGGCCAATGGCTACTCGCAGCAGGCGGAGGGTGGGGAAGCCTACGGCGGCGGTCATTCGTCTTACTTGCCGGTTACGGCCTTCGGTGAGGGTGAGTTGCAGCCAAGCTGTGGGGACGTTTTTGCGAAAGCGGATGGGGGGGTTGCGTGGGGGTAATTGGGGTTCGACCGGCAGTATTTCTGCAAGAGCCGGTCTGGTTTGCTGGTTTTGGATGGTTACGCCTTGCCTTAGTTGTTGAAGGGCTGTTTGATCGGGGATGCGTTCTACTTGTACCCAGTAGGTCCGGGGGTGAGCGAAGTTGGGATCGAGTAGTCGGTGTTGGAGTTTGCCGTCGTTGGTTAATAAAAGCAGTCCTTCACTATCAAAATCGAGACGACCGGCAGGGTAGACGGATGGCACCGGCACATAGTCTTTAAGGGTTGGTCGGGGGTTCTGGGGATCGGGTTCTGTAAATTGGCTTAAAACGCCGTAGGGTTTGTAAAAGAGTAAATAACGATAAGACACTTTGGGGATGCCTGAGTTTTTGAGTTGATGGGTTTTAGGTTTCTCCAGAATATCTGGTTTAATAGGTTGTTTGGGTAGGTTTGTGGGAGTTCAGCTATGGGGCTGATGTTGAGATTGTTTAAAAAAAAAGCGCAGATGTTTTGGAGGGGTTAACAACTCTGCGCTTTTGAGTGATGAGGCTGTGTTGATGATTTTTTAGCGAAAAATGTCTTGTTGCTTTGTCATTTGAGGGGTTTGTTTGTTTGTTAAGGCTGGCTGAAGATTAAAGGTTAGGGTTGGTGTTTGGTTTGGTTTGGCGACGCGGGTTGTGTGGTTGCCAGAAGGGGATGACAAGCTCATCAGTAAGTTGAGCAAGAACGTTAGGATAGCGGCTTGTAGTAGTTTTTCGAGCATCGCAGATTACCCTCTGTTTGATGTTTCCTCACTCCTCATTTATGAATGGTCACTGCGAGGGCTTTTGATCCATTCGAGTCTGGTGACGGGGGGATCAAGTGAGGGTTCCCTTTGATGTTGGCTGTTAGGTTTGGGTTTCTGTTTCGGCTGGTTCGAGGGTTGTTGGTTCGGGTGGGTCGGTTTCTGTGGCTGTTTCTTCAGCTTCTGGGATGGGTGAGGGTTCTGTTGCTTTTTCTTCTAGGGCTGGGGTTTCTACGGTTGGAGTTTCTAAGGCTGGAGTTTCTAAGGCTGGGGTTTCTACGGTTGGGGTTTCTACGGTTGGGGTTCCTACGGTTGGGGTTTCTAGGGTTGGGGTTTCTACGGTTGGGGGTTCGGGTTCGGGCGCCGGTGTGGGTTCAGGCGGTGGGTTGAAGGTTGGATCGATTAGGGCGCGGGCCATGCTGGCTGAGAGTTCGCCTTTGAGGAGTTTTGATAGGGTGTCTTGGCCTTTGGGGTCGTAGGTGATGAGTCGGACTGTGTTGTTAAAGGTGTTCTTGATGGGGTTGCCTTGTTCGTCAAGAAATTCGATTTGTACCCAGTTTTTGCCTGGGGTGAAGCCTTTTAAGTAGATGGGGTCCCAGCGATCTAAGATGAAGGTTTCGCCGTTAACGGTGACGCGAATCCGCCAGTCGGCGATTTCATCGTTTAGGTTTTGGTTGGCGACTAAGTGTAGGGGGGCGTTGGTGAGGTAGAAGTCTAGCATGATTGGTTCTGCTCCGTAGCTACCTTGGGGTTGGCTGTAGGTGAGCAGGGGCTGGCTGACTTCGGGGGTGTTTTCAAAGGTTTTGCTGAGGATGTGAAAGGTTGTTTGGGTGTAGGCTCCTTCGTTTTTAAAACTTTCGTACCAGGGAGTTGTGGCAAATAGTCTTAGGGTGTGGGTTCCGGGGGTGATGTTTTCTAGGGTAATGGGTTGGTTGAGGTCATAGATGGGTATGTAGGGTTGGTTGTCGAGGATCAGGTGAAGGTGGGGGCCAAGTCCTAAGTCGGAGTTTTTGAAAACTGGTAAATCTTGGACTTGTAAGCGGACTTTGACGGTTGTATCTGCTAGGATTTCTTCGGGTTTTGGACTTAAAATGGCCACTTGAGGGCGATAAATATTGAGGTTGTCTCGCAGTTGTTGGATGAGTGGGGGTGGGGAAACTTCGGATATTTTTGGTGCTGATTGAGTTAATGTGTCGCTTTGTTGGTTGAGCCGGTCTGGTGGTTCATTTCGATTGCCACAGCTAACTAAACTGATAGTTAAAATAAGTGCGATTAATGTTGAGAGTGCTGCGAGTGCAGTGCCCCGCCAGTTGATGATAAACACGCAGGCGATCCTCCTTATGCGAGTGATTGAATTTTTTAATTGAATCCTAGGGAAAGATTCAATGATGTGAGGGGTAGTGGTTTGGTTCGTAATGAGACTAATAACCATATTCCCAGGTCTTGGCGCTTTAGAAAACGTTGTGAGGAGCGTGGTTTGAGTTAACGAGACTAGGGGTAGTAATGCTTACCTTTCAACGACTTTATGTAACGGTTTGTTGAGTTTTGTTACGTTAAAGGGTTTACCTCTTGACTTTTGGCGAATGTTTGGATGTCTAAGGAAGATAGCATCAAGGGTCTGGGTTTTTGAATTATTGTTAAGTAAATAGAAACTCTTGTCGAAGGTAGGCATATAATGCTTCAACAGCAGCCACCCGATAAGGTTGAATGTCCCTGTCCAAATAATTATTTGGATTTATAATGGATGTTGCCTGCCGAAACTTGATAGGGAAGAGCAGCAAGAGCAAAAAGCGAAAATGTTCGCGCAAAGCGATAGCTTGCACTAAACTATAAAAGTTAAGAAGCCTGCCTGAAGTTTCTCTAAGAGCCGGTGTCCTACTTAACAAAAGATGGATTGCCGAGCAAGAAACTTTTATCGGGAATCAAAGCTTAACGGATAAATTAATTTATCCGATGGGGGCAACCCCATAAACCAATGAGTTGAAAGAAATTTCAGGTTATTGGAATGTATTTTCTCGTTCCTTGTCTCGAGAGAGGAGAGTCTCCATGACGATAAGCCCTCCGGAGCGAGAGGCAAAAGTCAAGGTTGTTGTTGATAAAGACCCCGTTCCTACTTCTTTTGAAAAGTGGGGCAAACCCGGTCATTTTGATCGCACCTTGGCTCGCGGGCCAAAGACCACAACGTGGATCTGGAACCTGCACGCCAACGCTCACGATTTCGACAGTCATACCAGTGACTTAGAAGATGTATCGCGCAAAATTTTTAGCGCACACTTCGGCCACTTAGCAGTTATCTTCATTTGGATAAGTGGTGCTTATTTTCACGGCGCTAAGTTCTCGAATTATGAGGCTTGGCTGACGAACCCGACGGGCATTAAACCTAGTGCTCAAGTGGTTTGGCCGATTGTTGGACAAGAAATTTTAAATGCTGACGTGGGCGGCGGTTTCCATGGGATTCAGATCACTTCGGGTCTGTTCCAATGGTGGCGAGCCAACGGCATAACAAACTCCTACCAGCTTTATGTAACCGCGATTGGTGGCTTGGTGATGGCAGCTTTGATGCTGTTCGCCGGCTGGTTCCACTATCACAAACGCGCTCCTAAATTGGAGTGGTTCCAGAATGTGGAATCGATGATGAATCACCACTTGGCAGGTTTGCTGGGTCTAGGCTGCTTAGGTTACGCAGGGCAACAAATTCACGTTTCTCTGCCGATCAATGCTTGCATGGACGCAATTGATGCGGGCAAACCGCTGACGCTGGGAGGTAAGGTAATCGCCTCGATTTCAGACATTCCGCTGCCCCATGAGTTCATTTTGAACCCCAGCTTGATGTCTGAACTGTATCCCAAGGTTGATTGGGGAATTATGAAGGGTGTAATGCCTTTCTTTACCCTCAATTGGAGTCAATACACTGACTTCTTAACCTTTAAGGGCGGTTTGAACCCGGTTACAGGCGGTTTGTGGCTAACTGATACAGCCCACCACCACTTGGCTTTGGCAGTGCTGTTTATCGTTGCCGGCCATATGTATCGGACAAACTGGGGCATCGGCCACAGTATGAAGGAAATCTTGGACAACCACAAAGGCCCGTTCACGGGAGAAGGCCACAAGGGTTTATACGATATCCTGACAACTTCTTGGCACGCCCAATTGGCGATTAACTTGGCAATGATGGGTTCATTGAGCATCATCGTGGCTCACCACATGTACTCGATGCCTCCCTATCCTTACATCGCCACAGACTACCCCACGCAGTTGTCGTTGTTTACCCACCATATGTGGATTGGCGGCTTCTTAATTGTGGGTGCCGGTGCTCACGGCGCGATCTTCATGGTGCGTGATTATGATCCAGCGAAGAACGTCAATAACTTGCTGGATCGGATGATCCGTCACCGCGACGCAATTATCTCTCACCTGAACTGGGTGTGTATGTTCCTGGGCTTCCACAGCTTCGGGCTATACGTCCACAACGATACGATGCGGGCTTTTGGCCGTCCGCAAGATATGTTCTCGGATACCGGTATTCAGCTACAGCCGGTGTTCGCACAGTGGGTACAAAATATCCACACTTTAGCTGCAGGCAACACTGCTCCGAATGCTCTGGCTCCGGCTAGTTATGTCTTCGGCGGTGATGTGGTCGCAGTGGGTGGCAAGGTGGCCATTATGCCAATCGCGCTGGGTACAGCCGATTTCATGATTCACCACATCCATGCCTTTACCATCCACGTCACGGTTCTGATTCTGTTGAAGGGCGTTTTGTTCGCTCGCAACTCTCGCCTGATTCCTGATAAAGCGAATTTGGGCTTCCGCTTCCCTTGCGATGGCCCTGGTCGCGGCGGCACCTGTCAGGTGTCTGGTTGGGATCATGTGTTCTTGGGTCTGTTCTGGATGTACAACTCTATCTCGATTGTGATTTTCCACTTTAGCTGGAAGATGCAGTCGGATGTGTGGGGTACGGTGGAGCCTGATGGTTCCATCAGCCACATCACCGGCGGTAACTTTGCTCAAAGTGCGATCACGATTAACGGTTGGTTGCGTGACTTCCTGTGGGCACAAGCTTCTCAGGTGATCCAGTCCTACGGTTCGGCTCTGTCTGCTTACGGTTTGTTGTTCCTGGGCGCTCACTTTGTTTGGGCCTTTAGCTTGATGTTCTTGTTCAGCGGTCGCGGCTACTGGCAAGAGTTGATCGAGTCTATTGTCTGGGCACACAACAAGCTGAAAGTTGCTCCTTCTATTCAGCCCCGCGCTCTGAGCATCACTCAGGGTCGCGCTGTGGGGGTAGCCCACTACCTCTTGGGAGGAATTGCTACAACTTGGGCATTCTTCCTGGCTCGCATCATCTCTGTGAGTGGTTAGCGAGTAACGATTTCTGGGTTTTGGGTTTGATACCAGTTGGTGTCAAATTCAAAACCCTAAATTTCCAAGTCCCCGCAACAGAAAGTAAGGACTTATGGCAACAAAATTCCCAAAATTTAGCCAAGACCTGGCAGCAGATCCAACAACACGGCGGATCTGGTACGGGAT